>JANXRT010000015.1 GCA_025356735.1 Acetobacteraceae bacterium
TGCGACCTGCCGGTGGCACGCCCCGGCCAGCTCTGCACCGGCTGCTTCGGGCGCATCGGCTTCATCTCCGAGCCGGCCTGCTGCCGGTGCGGCGTGCCGTTCGCCAGCGCGGGGCAGGGCGGTCCGGGGCTGATCTGCCCATCCTGCGAGCGCCAGTCGCCGGTGTTCGACCAGGCCCGCGGCGCCTGGCGCTACGATGATGCCTCGCGCCGGCTGATCCTGGCCTTCAAGCACGCCGACCGCACCGAGCTGGCCCACGCGCTGGCGCCGCACATGGTCCGCGTCGGCGCCGCGTTGCTGGCCCGTGCCGACATTCTGGTGCCTGTCCCCTTGCACCGCTCCCGGCTGTTCTCCCGCCGCTACAACCAGGCGGCGTTGCTGGCCCGCGTCGTCGCCCGGGCGGCGAACCTGCCATGGCTGCCCGACGCCATGCTGCGGCTGCGCGCCACTGCCTCCCTTGGCGAGAAGTCGGCGCTCGATCGTGCAACCGAGGTCGGCGGCGCGTTCGCCATCCGGGCGTCGCGGCGGGCGCGCATCGACGGCGCGCGGGTGCTGTTGATCGACGACGTGATGACCTCGGGCGCCACCGCCAACGAGTGCGCCCGGGTGCTGTATGCCGGCGGCGCCCTGGCGGTGGACGTGCTGGTCGCGGCCCGGGTCCCCGACCGCAGGCTGGCCTGACCCCGCTCTTGCACAAAGCTTGGCGAACGCCGATTTCTGGTGGAGAGGAGAAAATCATGCCGGACGTCGAGATCTACACCCAGCCCTGGTGCCCGTACTGTGCCCGCGCCATGCGCATCCTGGACGGCAAGGGGGTCGCCTACCGCGAGATCGACGCACCGCATGGATCGGCGGCGCGCGAGGAATCGGTCCGCCGTGCCGGCGGGGTCACCTCGGTGCCCCAAATCTTCGTTGGCGGCCAGCTGGTCGGCGGCTGCGACGATCTGATGAGCCTGGACGCCCAAGGCCGGCTCGACGCCCTGTTGCAGATCGCTTGAAGCGTTCCTTGGTGTCCGGGCATATCACCCCATGATGCACTACCAGCTGCGATGCGCGGCGCAGCATGAGTTCGACGGCTGGTTCAAGGATAGCGGCGCCTTCGATCGCCAGGCCAAGCGCGGCCTGATCGAATGCCCGGTATGCGGCGACAGCCAGGTGGAGCGCGCGATGATGGCGCCGCGCCTGACCGGCCGCGCCAGCATCCCCCAGGTCAAGCCCGAAACCCAGGCCATGCCCACGGAGACACCCGCTACGGTCGCGGTCACGGCGCCGGCTTCAGATGCGCGGATGCCGGCGCAGCTTCGGGTCATGCTCCAGCGGTTGCGCGCCGAGGTCGAGAAGAACTGCGACTATGTCGGCCCGGCCTTCGCCGACGAGGCTCGGCGCATCCATCGCGGCGATGTCGAGAAGCGCTCGATCTACGGCGAGACCACGCCCGAACAGGCCGAGTCGCTGGCCGACGAGGGCATCGAGGTCGGCGCCATCCCCTGGGTGCCACGCGCCGACGGTTAGTTTTACGTGTCGGGCGATCACTGCGGTGTGAAGCCCGGTTGAGGTGGATAGGGCCCGGATTTCACTTGAACCGTTGGTCCCGCAGGCCACTTCCGACCGAGTGCCGTCGCCAAGAACAGGTGACGGACGCACTCGGCCAGGAGATGCGGTTTTGCAGCCATACCCTAAACACCCGATTGACCGGGTGCGCGAATCTGCCGCCGATCGGCAGCCACCGGCGATGCTCGATGCGTTCATCGGCGATGCCTCGTTCCCCTGCATCGGGGCCAAGTCGGCCATCGGCCATAACGGTGTGTCGGTGTGCCGTGCCGGCGACCTGCGCTCCGCCGACCATGACGGCAAGATACTGGCGGCCCTTCGCGCGCTGCCCGCGGGCGGAAAGATGCCGCGTGACTTCATCAGCCTGGTGGCGCTGTTCCCCGCCACGCCCGACCTGTCCGAGTTCGAGTTCGAACGGCATCTCTGGTGCCGGTTGCAGGCGCTGCACGATGCCGATCCCAGCGCCTGGGACGCTGCCGTGGATGCCGATCCAAGCTCGCCGCGATTCGGCATGAGCCTGGCCGGCCGCGCCTTCTATATCGTCGGGATGCATCCCAATTCCAGCCGCCTGGCGCGCCGGGCGCCAACCACGATGCTCGCCTTCAACCCGCACTCGCAGTTCGACAGCCTGCGCGCATCCGGCAGCTTCGAGCGGTTTCGAAGCGTCATCCATGGCCGCGACGCCGCACTGCAAGGCGAGGCCAACCCGATGCTGGCCGACCACGGTGAGCGCTCCGAGGCGCTGCAATACAGCGGACGCCAGGTCGGCGCGGACTGGGCTTGCCCTTTCTCGGCGCGCAAGCCTTCCTGACGGCGTGAAAATCATCGCGCCGCGCAGCGGTGAAGCCTTCAGGCTCGCCGCCGGCCAGAAGCTTACCGTGATTGACCCCGAGGGCGAGCAGGTCGCCGACCTGCTTGCCTATTCCCGCCATGACATCCGCGAAGTCATCTCGTCCGGCCGGACGCTCGATTACGCCGGCAAGATCTACCTCACTGCCGGCGATCCGATCTATTCCAACCGCTCCAACATCCTGCTGCGGATCGTCGAGGACACCGTCGGCCGGCACGACTTCCTGCTGACGCCCTGCTCGCGCGACACCTTCCGCATCCTCTACGACGATCCCGCGCCGCATCGCGGCTGCTTCGGCAACCTGGCCGAGGCGCTGGCGCCCTGGGGCATCGAGCCCGACAACATCCCGGTCGCCTTCAACTGCTTCATGAACGTGCCGATCGACCCCGCGACCGGCGAATTGCGCGTGCTGCCGCCTTTGTCGCGGGCCGGCGACCGCATCGCCTTCATCGCCGAAACCGACCTGATCATCGGCCTGACCGCCTGCTCCGCTGGCCAGTCGAACAATTTCAGATACAAGCCGATCCACTACGAGATCACCGGGTAGCGGGTTCAGACGGCAGGCTGAAGCTCCACATGCCTCGACACGCCGGCAATCGGGCGGGCCGGGGCGATCGTCGCGGGTGGTTTCGGCGAGTCCACCTTGTCGCGCAGGCCCGCCAACCGCTTGAAGTTCGGGTCCTTCTGCAAACCATCGCGGACATCGGCGAGCTGCTCCCCGGAGAAGGCCAGCAGCTCGCAAAGTCGGCCGGCGGCCGGCGAGTTCGCGCCGCGATCGAGATCGATCACCGTGCGATAGCTGTTGTTCTGCAGCACACGAAACTTGTCCTGGCCGACCAGCACCAGAAGCTGGGCCTGGGCGATCCAGTCGATGACCTCCAGCAGGCTGAGGTTGCTGGTCAGATAGAGCGTGATCGGATTGGCGGTGGCGAGGTTCTCGCAGTTGTCCATGCCGATCTCGTACAGCCGGATCTTGCGGAACGGCGAGATGCCTTGCACCAGGTCGAGCGAGAACTCGTCAGTCAGCCCGGTATCGCCGAGCAGGTAGCGGCGAAGCTGGCGGGTCAGCCATTGCAGCGCGGAATCGGGGAACAGGCCGACGCCGAAGCCCACCGCCTCCGGCACGAACTGCGTGCCCGCGGTGCCGAAGATCGCGAACAGATGGCGGAACATGACGGCGACGAACAGCGCCGCCACCAGCCGGGTCAGGATGTTGTAGTAGGTCGCGGGCACCAGTTCGAGCGTGGTGAGGCGCGAAAAGATCGTCGATACCGTCCAGACGTACCAGCCCAGGAACGCGAAGCACATCACATCGACGGTCTGCAGCAGATAGCGGTCGGTCAGGAGCGAGCGTTCGATGCCGTACTTGTCGCCGAGCAGCAGGAAGTTGGCCATGAATTCGGGCGGCCGCAGGGCGAGCGGGGTGTAGATCAGCAGCGCCGAGAAATAGACGCTCATCAGGATGATGACGACGAGCGGCAGCAGCGTTTCCCTGACGATCGAGACGTGGTGCAGGTTGTGGTCGGACCGGTAGTAGTCGTTGCTCTCCAACGCGTACATCGCGACCGCCGCCTTCCGGCGGATGGGCGTTGCCCGGTGCTTGATCCAGACCGCGACCACGGACAGCACCGGCACGAACCCGCCCAGCACGATCATGCCGCCCAGCGGTATGATCCCGCCAGCTTCAATCTGCCCCATCAGGGTCATGTCGGCATAGGTTGTCATCGATCGACACCCTCGGATCGGCGGCTGTCACGATAGCGCTTCCCCTGTTGCGATAGCGGATCGGCCCGGTGAAATCGAGAATAATCTGCCGACTACCGACGCACCGCCATCGCGATGTAGTTGACGCCGAGGTCGCGGCCGATGCGCCATCCGCCGGCGAGCAATGCCGGCACCATGCCGGCGGTGTCGGCGACGCGCAGCCCGGCGGCACGCGCGAAGGCGGCAAGCTCGGCCGGAGTGACGAACTTCCGCCAGTCATGGGTGCCGACCGGCAGCATCCGCAGCACGTATTCGGCGCCGAGCTTGGCGGTGATCAGCGAGCGCGCCGTGCGGTTGATCGTCGAGACGAACAGCAGCCCACCCGGCTCCAGCAACGCCGCCAGACTGACGATAAACGCCGCCGGATCGGCGACGTGCTCGATCACCTCCAGCGCGGTGATGACCGCAAAGCGGGCATCCTCGGCCACCAGCTGCTCGGCGGTGCCGACGCGGTACTCGACCCGCACTCCCGCAGCCGCCGCATGGGCGCGGCCGGCATCGATCGCGCGGCCGGCCGCATCCAGCCCGAGCACGTCGAAGCCCGCCCGCGCCAGCGCCTCGCTGGCGAGGCCGGCGCCGCAGCCGACATCCAGCACGTGCAAGCCAGGCGCGTCCGGAAACTGCTTGCGGATGCGCGAGGCGATCCAGCCGATCCGCGCCGGGTTCATCCGGTGCAGCTCGCGCATCGGCCCGTTCGGGTTCCACCAGGCAGCCGCCAGCGCGTCGAACTGGGCGATTTCGGCGGCAACCGTCGATGGCAAAAGTTTCTTCATGGTTGCCCCTGGGTGTCCGCGCCGGTATGTGTGCCCTGACGCAGCCGGGCGCAATCATGCCCAACGCAATCGTCCCCGACGCAACCATACCGGAGCGCCACCCAGCCGCCATGGCCCGCATCGTGATGAAGTTCGGCGGCACCTCGGTGGCCGACCTCGACCGCATCCGCATCGTCGCCGACCGCGTGGCGCGCGAGGTCGAGGCCGGGCACGAGGTCGCGGTGGTGACCTCGGCGATGGCCGGGGCCACCAACCAGCTGGTCGCTTGGTGCCAGGCGCTGGCGCCGCTGCACGACGCGCGCGAATACGACGTGGTGCTGGCGACCGGCGAGCAGGCCGTCACCGGGCTGCTGGCGATCGCGTTGCAGACCCGCGGCATTGAGGCGCGGTCCTGGCAGGGCTGGCAGATCCCGATCCGCACCGACGGCGCGCACGGCCGCGCCCGCATCACCGCCATCGACGGCGCCGAGATCATCCGCCGGATGCAGATCGGCCAGGTCGCGGTGGTTTCCGGCTTCCAGGGGCTGGGGCCCGACAACCGCGTGACCACGCTCGGCCGCGGCGGCTCGGATACCTCGGCGGTGGCGCTGGCGGCCGCGATCGGGGCGGACCGGTGCGACATCTACACCGACGTGGACGGCATCTACACGACCGATCCGCGCATCGTGCCGCGCGCCAGAAAACTCGACCGGATCGCCTATGAGGAGATGTTGGAGCTTGCCTCGGTCGGTGCCAAGGTGCTGCACACACGCAGCGTCGAGCTGGCGATGAACCACCGGGTGCGGGTGCGGGTGCTGTCGAGCTTTGCCGATGCGTCGGACGACAACCAGGGCACGCTGGTGGTGGATGAGGACGAGATAGTGGAAAAGCAGATCGTGTCGGGGATCGCCTACTCCCGCGACGAGGCCAAGATCACCCTGCGCCAGGTGCCCGACCGGCCCGGCATCGCCGCGGCCATTTTCACCGCGCTGGCGGCGCACCACGTCAACATCGACATGATCGTGCAGAACATCTCCGCCGACGGCTCGACCGACCTGACCTTTACCGTCGGCCGCGCCGACCTGGCGCGGGCGCGCGCGACGCTGGCCGAGGCGCAGCCGCAGATCGGCTACCTGGAGATCGTCGCCGACGCCAACGTCGCCAAGATCAGCGTCGTCGGCACCGGCATGCGCAGCCATGCCGGGGTCGCCAACACGATGTTCCGCGCGCTGGCCGACAAGGCGATCAACATCCAGGTGATCTCGACCAGCGAGATCAAGGTTTCCGTCCTCATCGCCGCCGACTATGCCGAGCTGGCGGTTCGCGCCCTGCATACCGCGTACGGCCTCGATGCCTGACACCCTGGTTTCCATGAGCGACATTGATCGCGGCAGAGCCGAGCTCGACCGGCTGTGGGCGCGCGGACGCGCCTTTCTGGGCACCGAGGTCGCGATCATGGGCGGCGCCATGAGCTGGGTCAGCGAGCGCCACCTGGTCGCCGCGATATCCAATGCCGGCGGCTTCGGCGTGATCGCCTGCGGGGCGATGAACCCCGCGCTGCTGGAGGCCGAGATCGCCGCCACCCAGGCGATGACCACCCGGCCATTCGGCGTCAACCTGATCACCATGCACCCGCAGCTCGACGACCTGGTGCGCGTCTGCATTGCCGCCCGCGTCGGCCATGTCGTGCTGGCCGGCGGCATCCCGCCCGGCCCCGCGGTGCGCGCGGTCAAGGATGGCGGCGCCAGGCTGATCGCCTTCACCCCGGCGCTGGTGCTGGCCAAGCGGCTCGTACGCTCGGGCGCCGATGCGCTGGTGATCGAGGGCTCGGAGGCCGGCGGCCATATCGGTCCGGTGTCGCTGACGGTTCTGGCGCAGGAGATCCTGCCGCACATCAAGGACGTTCCCATCTTCGTCGCCGGCGGCCTCGGCCGCGGCGAGGCCATCCTCGCCTACCTCGAAATGGGCGCGTCGGGGGCGCAGCTCGGCACCCGGTTCGCGGCGACTACCGACAGCATCGCCCACGCGCGCTTCAAGCAGGCGTTCATCCGCGCCAACGCCCGCGACGCCTTGCCGTCCGTCCAGCTCGACGAGCGCTTTCCCGTGATCCCCGTCCGCGGCCTGGTCAATGAGGGCACAAAACGGTTCCTGGAGCATCAGGCGATCACCCTGGCCCGGTTCCAGTCTGGCGAGCTGACAAAGGAAGCCGCCCAGCTGGACATCGAGCATTTCTGGGCCGGCGCCTTACGCCGCGCGGTGATCGACGGCGACATCGACACCGGCTCGGTGATGGCTGGCCAGTCCGTCGGCATGGTCACCGCCCAGCAGACCGTGGGGGAGGTTATCTTTGAACTGGTGCAACAAGCGACCAAGGCCCTAGCCGCCCGCGCCAGCCGGTGACCTTTCGAAAGGGGATGCAAGGGGCTAGCCCCTTGACGGGTCCAGGACTGAGCCCTGGCCTGGCTTTCTTGTGACCGCTCCCCGAAGGCTTCTGGCCCGCCTGCGCACGTTGATGGCCGCCGGATCGGCCCCGATGCAGGAGCTGGTGCATCTGGTCGCCGGCGAGCTGGTCAGCGAGGTCTGCTCGATCTACGTCCAGCGCCACGGCGAGATTCTCGAACTGGCGGCAACCGAGGGCCTCAATCCCAACGCCGTCGGGCGCACCAGGCTGCGCGTCGGCGAGGGCATCATCGGCCTGTGCGCGGCGACCGCCAAGGTGATGAACCTGCCGGACGCACAGAACCATCCGCAATTCGCCTACCGCCCCGAGACCGGCGAGGAGCCGTACGCCTCCATGCTGGCGGTCCCCGTGCGCCGCGCCGGGCGCACGTTGGGGGTGCTGGCGGTGCAGAACCGCAACCCGCGCCACTACACCGACGACGAGGCGGAGGTGATGGAGACGGTGGCGATGCTGCTGGCCGAGGTGCTGGCCGGCACCCCCGACACCGTCGAGGACGATTTGTCCGGCACGCTGTCGCGCGTGTTCTCCGGCACCGTCATCGTCGCCGGCATCGTCATCGGCCCGGTGGTCGTGCATGGCAGCTTCAAGACCGCGCGACGGATGCTGGCCGACGATCCGGAGCACGAGCTCGACCGGCTGAACGAGGCCGCGGCGCGGATGCAGACCGGGCTGGACGAGCTGATCGCCGCCCAGATGCCCAAGAGCGGCGGCAACGCCGATATCTCCGAATCGCGTGAGGTGATGGAGGCCTACCGGCTGGTTGCGGCCGACGCCGGCTGGCTGCGCCGGGTCAGCGAGGTCATTCGCGGCGGCCTGTCCGCCGAGGCCGCGGTGCAGCGCGTAGCCAGCGAGCTCCGCGACCGCATGCGCCGCATCACCGATCCCTACCTGCGCGAGCGCCTGGCCGACCTCGAGGACCTCGCCGGTCGGCTTCTGCAAAATCTTGCCGGCAGCATTGTCACCGAGCCGGTGCCGCCCGGCGCCATCCTGCTGGCCCGCCGCCTGGGCCCGGCCGAGCTGCTCGACTGGCACGCCCGCGGCATCGCCGGCGTCGCGATCGAGGAGGGCAGCCCGTCCGGCCATGCCGCCATCCTGGCGCGCGCGCTCAACCTGCCGACGCTCGGCGGCGCGCTGGGCGTGCTGGAGGCGGCCGGGCGGGGCGACGAGGCGGTGCTCGACGCCGACGACGGCCAGCTGATCCTGCGGCCGCACGCCGATCTGCGCCAAGTATACACCCGCGCCCTGGACGCTCGAAATGCGTTGCAAGCCGGGTTCGGGGCCTTGCGTGATCGGCCCTGCGAAACCGCCGACGGGCATGGCGTCAGCCTGATGCTGAATGTCGGGCTGGCGCTGGAGCTCGATCAGCTCGACCTCACCGGTGCCGCCGGCATCGGGCTGTTCCGCACCGAGATCGCCATGCTGGCGCGCGGCGCGGTCGCCGACACGGCGGAGCAGGCGGCGATCTATGCCCGGGTGCTGGATGCCGCCCAGGGCCGTCCGGTGCTGTTCCGCACCCTCGACCTCGGCAGCGACAAGGTGCTGCCGGGCACCACGGTCGTCGAGGAGAACCCGGCGATGGGCTGGCGATCCTTGCGCATCGGCCTCGACCGGCCGGCGCTGCTGCGACGCCAGCTGCGCGCGCTGCTGCTGGCGGCGGGCGGCCGGGAGTTGTCGGTGATGTTCCCGATGGTGGCGACCGTCGCCGAGTTCCGCGCCGCCAAATCGCTGCTGCTGGCCGAGGCCAGGCGCGTCCGCCCGGCGCCCGGGCGGCTGCGCATCGGCACCATGCTGGAGGTTCCCGCCCTGCTGTGGCAGCTGCCGGCGCTGCTCGCCGAGGCCGATTTCGTCTCGGTCGGATCGAACGACCTGATGCAGTTCCTGTTCGCCGCCGACCGCGGCACGCCGATGCTGGCGCAGCGTTACGATCTGCTGTCGCCGCCGGTGCTCGATCTGCTGGAGCAGCTTCTGGCGCAGGCGAGCCACGCCGGCGTGCCGGTCTCGCTGTGCGGCGAGGCCGCGTCCCGGCCGCTGGAGGCGGTCGTCCTGGTCGGCCTCGGCCTGACCTCGCTGTCGATGCCGGGGCCCAGCCTGCTGCCGGTCAAGGCGATGCTGGCACGGCTCGACCTTGGCGCGTTCCGGCCGGTGTTGGCCTCGAT
>JANXRT010000218.1 GCA_025356735.1 Acetobacteraceae bacterium
GCCTGGCGGATGGCGGCATCGAGCGCATGGGCCCGCTTGCTAATGCCTTTGATTGAGTCCTGTTGCCGAAGATCGCGCTGCCGACCCGCACCGAGGTTGCGCCGCAGGCGATCGCGGCCTCGAAATCCGCCGACATGCCCATCGATACGGCGGCCAGGCCGTGCCGCGCCGCACGCTCCGTCAGCCAGGTGAAGTGAGGCGCCGGATCCTGGTCGGCAGGCGGCACGCACATCAGCCCGACCAACGCCGGACCGAAGCGTTTTTGACAATCGACGATGAACCGGTCGGCGTCGCCTCGAACGATGCCGGCCTTCTGCGGCTCGTCGCCGACATTGACCTCGATCAGCAGAGTCGGCGTTCGACCCTCGCGCTGGATTGCCGTGGCGATGGCGTCGGCCAGCTTCGGCCGGTCCAGGCTCTCAATGACATCGGCGATGCGGACCGCGTCGCGCGCCTTGTTGGTCTGCAGCCCGCCGATGATGTGCAGCCGCAGGTTTGGATGCGATGCGCGAATTTCGGAAAACTTCGACGCCGCCTCCTGCACCCGGTTTTCCCCGAACACGGTCTGGCCGGCGAGCAGCGCCGCGCCGACCGCTTCGGCCGGATGGGTTTTGGAGACCGCGACCAGCGTGACATCCTGGCCGCGCCGCCCGGCTCGGGCGGCGGCCGCATCAATCCGCTGCCGGATCGCGGTGAGGCGGGCTTTTACATCCAGCTCAAGGTCGGGGATCTGCATGGATCGGAAACTTGTCGCCTGGGCCGGTGCCGTCAAGTCGTGGCGGCGGCACGGCACAGCGCGGCAGCGGCGCATGCCGGTGCTGTGGCTGTTCACCGATGCGCGCCGTCTGCCCGATCCCCGCGCCGCGGTGGCACGTCTGCCGCCCGGCCTGTGCGGCGTCGTGCTGCGCCATGACGGCACGCCGGGCCGGCGGGCGCTTGGCCAGGACCTCGCGCGGATTTGCCGGCGGCGGCGGCTGACGCTGGTGGTCGCGGGCGACACCAGGCTGGCCCTGGCGCTCGGCGCCGGCATCCATCTTCGGGCGGGAAGATGGCCGGATGCCGTTCGGCCGCGCGCCAGGCCGGTGGTGCGGACCAGCTCCGCCCATGACGGCACCGAGCTGCGCCGGGCCGAGCAGGCCGGTGCCGACCTCGTTTTCCTGTCGCCGGTGTTCGCGACCGACAGCCATCCGGGCGCAATGGCCTTGGGCGTGACAAGATGGTCACAGCTGGCGAGGAGTCGGCGCGATCACGTCGCGGCCCTCGGTGGCATCCGAGGCGATACCTGCCGAAGGCTTCCGCTTCGATCGTGTAGCGCGATCGGCGGCATCGAATGTTTCTCTTGATAGTTGATGGTCCGAGTGAGAAATCCCTGCCTTGAGGGCTGTTGCAGCGATGTCACAGTGTTTCGCAAATGCCATGTAAATGGTTCGCGAGCCGTTGCGAGTATCGGCCCGGGCTGCCCATAATGCGCCCAGGCCCAATCGCCCTTCCGTGACACAAGGCGCCTGCCAAGGCGTCTGTCGGAAAGTTGGGCGAGGCTTGGAAATGTCTGCCGGGACATCCGGTGCGAATGAGGAGAATTTCAATGCGTAAGCTACTGCTAGCCAGCGCGGCCATGCTGAGCGCCTCCGCCGGAATGGCGTACGCGCAGAACACCTTAGCTTCTCCGGGTGTCGAGCGTGCGGCGCCGCCACTGCTGCCGTCCGGCGGTGGCGGTGCCATCCTCAGCGCGCCGGTTTCGGCGGTCGGCGCCAACAACAACAACAACGTCACCGCCCGCGCGCTTCCGGGCGGCACGATGAACCCGGCCCCGGGCACCTTCGTGGTTCGTCTCGGTGGCCGCGTCACGGTCGTCGGTGGCGCCGGCTGGACCAGTGCCGATACTTTTACCGCGCCGACGGTGGCCGGCGTCCCGGGCGTCCGTAACAAGGTTCAGCCATACATGCTGAGCACCTATGCCCGCCTGTATCCCGGCCTCGATGCGATGGCGACCAACGGCCTACGCTACGGCGCCGGCATCGAAGTGCGCATGAACTCGACAGGTGCCGTGAGCAATACCGGCTCCTCACTCGGCGGCAGCGCCAACCTTTCCGGCCAGACCCTGTTCATCCGTCGGGCGTTCGGCTACCTCGCCTCCGACAATGCCGGCCTGCTGCGCGTCGGCGAGGGCGACGGCATCATCGGCCTGATGGATGGCGGTCAGACCAGCGGGCAGAACTTCTCGGTCTCCGGCGTGCTGAACGGTGGCGACGGCGTGGCGATGCTGCTGCCGGCGGCGCAGATCCCGTTCGCCTGGCTGTCGCTGGCCGGTAACGAATACGGCACGCCGAAGCTGGTCTACCTGTCGCCCAAGTTCTTCGGCTTCGACGTCGGTGTTGGCTATGTTCCGACCCAGACCAACGGCTATGACAACTCGACGGCGTTTCCCGGCAGCTACGGTGCCGCCGCCTGCAACGCCGCGGCCGGCGGTTCCAACTCGGGCTGCGCCACGCTGTCGTCGTCCAACGTTCTCAACGATGCCAACCGCTACCGCGACCTGTACCAGGCCGGCGCCCGCTACAACGGCGATTTTGGACCGGTCAATCTACTCGCCTATGCCGCCTACTACGGCAGCAGCAAGGTCAACTACACCGGTGCGCCTGGCCTGATCGTCGCCAACGGACCTTTGGGCAATGCCTCCGCCAGCGGCAACTACCGCAACCTCAGCATCGGCTCATTTGGTACCGCGATCACGGTCGCTGGCCTGACGTTCAGCGCCAACTACCTGACCGGCGATATGAACAGCCAGCTCGCGCTTAACCCGGTCGGCGCGCCGAAGATGAACGCGATCACCGGCGGCGTGCAGTATGTCGTCGGTGCGCTGACGGTCGGCGGCGAGTATGGCCAGGTCGACTCGCAGGGCTCAAACGCATTGGTCGGCAACAGCCAGCGTCATGAGAGCGAGTTCGACATCGGTGGCGCCTACAAGATCGCACCGGGCCTGACCGCCTACGCCGACTATTACTATGCCCAGCGCCATCAGGGTAACTTCAACTTCCAGACTGGTGCGACCCGCACCGCCGCCTACAACGACGTGCATGGCCAGGCGGTCCTGCTCGGCATCTCCGTCAACTGGTCATGCCTGATCCTTCCGGCGGTGCCGGAAGGGTATCGATAACAGGAGGGCGGCGGGAATTTCCCGCCGCCCTTTTCGCGTAAAGGGCTCGCAGCGGCGCGGCTTACGGTGCCCTGGGGCTTGGCGTGCCGCGGCGAAAAGGCTAGAGGCTCTGCTTCCTTTCCATGAACGGTAAACCCGCTGATGATGTCGCCTCGATGGCTTTCCTGTTGCTGGCTGTTGCTGGGCCTGATTGTGGCGGGCTGCTCGTCTCCGGCGGTTGCACCCAATCCGACGCAGGGCAACTACTCCGGCAATCTGGGGCCTGGCGGCGCGGTCAGCGAGCGCGAGGGCAGCGTTCTGGGCGACAACGGACTGGTTTTCGGCACCTCCAAGAACCGTCAGGGCGAGGCCGGCGGCGGTGCCGGGCTTGGCGTCAACGCCTATCTGTGGCGCGGCGCGTTGGATACCTTGTCGTTCATGCCGCTGGCCTCGGCTGATCCGTTCGGCGGCGTCATCATCACCGATTGGTACCAGCCGCCGGGCGCCGATGCCGAGCGCTTCAAGACCAACACGTTCATTCTTGGCCGCGAGCTTCGCGCCGACGGCGTTCGGGTGTCGCTGTTCCGCCAGGTCCAGAAGGGCAGCCAGTGGGTCGATGCACCGGTAAGCCAGGTCACGGTAGGCGAGCTGGAGAACAAGATACTATCGCGCGCAAGGTCTCTGCGGGCCCAAGCCCAACCCAGCTGAAGCAGCGGTTTCAAAAGGGCGAGGCCTTTTGCAGGGCCCGATCTTTAAAGGAGGGGCGGAGCCCCAGCCTTCTTCTTTCCCAGGACAAGATGACCGAAACCGAAGCGCCCGGGTACAATTTCAGCGAGGCCGAACCACGCTGGCAGCGGGCCTGGGCGGCGGCCGGCTGCTTTCACGTCGAGGATTTGCCGACCGACGGCCGCCCCAAATACTACGTGCTGGAGATGTTCCCGTACCCCAGCGGCAAGATCCACATGGGCCACGTGCGCAACTACACGCTGGGCGACGTGGTCGCCCGCTATAAGCGCGCGACCGGCCATTCCGTGCTGCACCCGATGGGCTGGGACGCGTTCGGTCTGCCCGCCGAGAACGCGGCGCGGGAGCGTGGCATCCACCCGGCGACATGGACCTGGGACAACATCTCGACAATGCGCACCGAGTTGCAGCGCATCGGCCTGTCGATCGACTGGGCGCGGGAATTCGCGACCTGTGACCCGGCCTATTACGGCCATCAGCAGAAGCTTTTCCTGGAGTTCCTCGGCGCCGGCCTCGCCCTGCGCCGCGAGAGCTGGGTCAACTGGGATCCGGTCGATGGCACCGTGCTGGCCAACGAGCAGGTGATCGACGGCCGTGGCTGGCGGTCGGGTGCGCTTGTCGAGAAGAAGAAGCTGTCGCAGTGGTTCCTGCGCATCACCGAATATGCGCCGGAGCTGCTGGCGGCGCTGGACGAACTCGACCGCTGGCCCGAACGCGTGCGCACGATGCAGAAGAACTGGATCGGCCACAGCACCGGGGCGCAGCTGCATTTCGATCTGACCGCACCCGAGGCCGGGATCGACCGGGTCGAGGTCTATACCACGCGTCCGGACACGCTGTTCGGCATGTCGTTCGTGGCGCTGGCGCCCGAGCATCCGCTGGCGGCCGCGACGGCGGCGCGCGACCCCGCCGCCGCCGCGTTCGTTGCCGAGTGCCGCAGCCAGGGCACCAGCGAGGCGGCGATCGAAACCGCCGAAAAGCGCGGGTTCGACACCGGTTTGCGGGTGGCGCACCCATTCCTGCCGAAAAAGACCTTTCCGGTCTGGATCGCCAACTTCGTCCTCATGGACTACGGCACCGGTGCGATCTTCGGCTGCCCGGCGCACGATCAGCGCGACATCGAATTCGCCCGCAAATACGGTCTACCAGTAATGCCGGTGGTGCTGCCGCCCGATGCCGATCCGCAGAAGTTGGATTTCGGCCATGAGGCTTACGTCGGCCCGGGAGAAATCTTTAACTCGGATTTCCTGAACGGGCTCGACGTGGCGGCGGCCAAGGCGCGAGCGATCGCCGAATTGGAAAAACTCGGCGCCGGTCGGGGCGTGACCAACTGGCGACTGCGCGATTGGGGGGTCAGCCGGCAGCGCTACTGGGGCTGCCCGATCCCGGTGAT
>JANXRT010000064.1 GCA_025356735.1 Acetobacteraceae bacterium
GCTTCCTTCCTGGTTCAATCAGCAGCGTTACCCGTGGTGTCCGGATCTCCCAAACTGCATCGTTGGCAGGCCTCTTGTGCGGCAACGCTGCCTGCGTCCAGCCGCTGAACAGGTATGCAACACTGGCATCTTCATCGGTCATATAAGACGATGCGGCTTCCACGACACGCCTATCAATGTCGAGTTCGAGCGTCGCTTGCCGCCCTCGCGCGGTTAGCAGGTCGTGGACCGTTCCCATCTGTCAGCATCCTTATCCGGCATGCCGTCTTGCCACGATCCAGCCGCTGATGTCGCTGAGGACTCTGGTAATCAAACTAATAGAATATATTAGTCTATTAGTAGGGTCACCAGAGTCCTCGGGGTAACCAATTTTTGAGTTAGATTTCAGTATGTTGACTTTTTGGTCGATCACCGGAGTCCTCAATTTAATCCCCAAAGCCCTCACGACACCTGTGGGCGATGGCTGCCATCCGAAGGAGATGGGCGCGACGTTGGTTGCGACTCGGAGCGTCGGAGTCCAGCCGGTCTCCAAAGTCCTCACTCTTCCTCTTCGCCGCCCATTCCACGCTCTACATAGGTCCCCCACGGACAGGAGCGGTCAGAGCAGGGACCACGCTCTTTATGACCAGCCCAAGCCGCGGGTCTTCAAGGTCGAGTGGGATGCCGGCGAGGCGGTGGGCGGCAGGGCTGGCGGCGCTGGCGACCGACAGGCTGGAGACGGCGAGGCCGTCCTCGGCGCGGTGAGTCAGATAGAGCGCGAGCAGGCACGGATCGCCCGAGAGCGGTTTGTGGTCGGCCGGGCCGCAGGGCCCGAAACTTTACCGCTTGCGCGGTTCGCCTCAGCCGCTGCGAGCTTTGCCGCCGAAGACGGCTTCGGTGATGTTGTTGCGCCAGGCGTCGCCGGCCTCGATGTAGCGCCGCGCGGTATCGACCGATTGGTGGCGCGACTGGCGCATCAGGTCGACCAACGGCAGCTGCAGGTCGCCGGCGGCGGTGAGCAGGCCGCGGCGCAGCGAGTGGCCGGAGAACTTTTCCCCGTCGAGCCCGGCGAGGCCGCAGGCCTGCTTGATCAGCCGGGCGACGACCTTGTCCGACATGGCCTGTCGCATCATCGCGCCGGCGCCGGTGATGCCGCAGAACAGCGGCTTTTCTCCCGAGGCGACGTCCGACCGCCGTGTGCTGTCCAAGCCCGTTGCGCGATCGGCTGCGGGCGAGGTCGGCTGGGGCAGGGCAGGGGCCTCCGCCGCAACGCTTGCCAACGCCGGCTGGCTATCGTCCCCGGCGCGGCGAAACCGCATCCAGGCCGCGTAGGCGACCACCGGACAGAAGCCGGGATCGCGGTGGTTGGCCCACATCGCGATCGTCTCGCCGCGGCCGTGTTGGTCGGTTTTGCCGCGACGCACCCGCACGGTCAGGCCACGGCCTTCCACCGCGGCAACGTCGCCGACGCGCAACGCGACGATCTCCGAGCGTCGCAGCGCGGCGCCGAAGCCGATCAGCAGCATGGCGCGGTGGCGCGCGGCCAGCGCCGGGGCGGCGGCCGGCGGCGAGTTCGGCGCCGGCAGGGCACCCAGCAGCCGGCGCAGCAGGTCGGGCACCGCAGCGGCGGCCTGGCGGCGCGGGCGCAGGCCGTGGCTGCGGGTGATGCCCTCCATCACCAGACCGAGCCTGGCGTCGTCGAGGTCGAGCGGGATGCCGGCGAGGCGGTGGGCGGCGCGAACGGCGGCGCGGGCGACCTGGAGGCTGGAGACGGCGAGGCCGTCCTCGGCGCGCCGGGTCACATAGAGTGCCAGCAGGCCAGGGTCGCCCGACAGCGGCTCGCGGCCGACCTTGTCGCACCAGGCGGCGTAGACTTTCCAGGCCGAGCGGTAGGCCCGCTGGGTGCCTGGGCCGCTGGCCTGGGTGGCGTAGGTCGCCGCGCGTTCGGACAGGTCGGCCAGGATTTGAGAAACCGCCGCGGGTGCCATCGGCGGCGCCGCGACGAGCGAGTCCGGCACTCCGAGCGGCACGGGCACGCTGGCGGCGTCAGGCATCTCTGTCGGCTTCCCGCCGGCGTCGCTGCCGGGTGGTTCGGGCTCTGGCCGCACCAAAGGCGGGCAGGGGGCATCGGCCGGCAGGAAGGCGGGCAGGTCGTTCATATCGCCGGCCTAGCACGCGCTACCGATGTCCGCAAAGGCCGCTTATCGGACATCGGTCGCCGGACGGTAAAAGTGTTATCGCGCCTTATGCGGAGCTTGCCACAATTGGGCAGAAGGCGCAGATTTCCTCAGGTTTGGCGCGACACCTCGATCGGGCGCTGAAAACAACGGGCGGCCGAAGGAAGGACAGCGTGCATGCGGACGGAAGCGGCCGAGAAGACGGACAGCCTTGACCCGTCGGCCAGACCCGAGGCCGCTGCAGCTTCGGGCTCGGCGTTGGAACCCGTCGCCGGCGTGGAACCATCCCGCTCCCGCGCGGCGACCACACGGCGCTACTATGCCGCCGACTGGGCCGCCTTCCAGGCCTGGTGCCGGGCCGAGGCCTGCCAGGCGCTGCCAGCGGCGGCGGTAAGCGTTGCCGCTTACCTCGAAGCGGACGCTGCCAAGCGGCGTCCCGGCACCCTCCGCCGCCGCTTGGCAGCGATCGGCGACAAGCATCACCAGCTTGGTTACGCGGCGCCCGAGGACGCCGCCGTTCGCAACATCCTGTGCCAGGCTCGCCGGCATGCGGCACCGAATGCCCCACCGCCATCGGCCGCGTGGCTGGCGGGCATGGCCGCCGCCTGCCCCGGTGATCTTGCCGGGACGCGCGATCGCGCCCTGCTCGGCCTCGCCGCCGCGACCGGCCTCGGCCGCGGCGCCCTCATCGCCCTTGATGTCGAAGACCTGCGCTTCGATGCCGCTAGCGTCGCGCTCCGCACCCGCGGCCGAGCGGTCGACGCAGTGGTGGATGACGCACTGGTGGATACCGTAACGGTCACCCGCCGGCTGCCGGTCACGGCCTGTCCGGTGCACGCCCTGGCCGACTGGCTGCTTGTGTCCGACACCGGTTTCGGGCCGGTGTTCCGCAAGATCGACCGCTGGGGCAATGTCGAGCATCGCCGCCTCGGCACCGATGCCCTGCGTCGCATCTGGCAACGCCGCGCCTTGTCGGCCAATCAGGCGTGAAACGCTCGGCCGCCGTCAAAACCGTCGAGGCTGCGGACGCCTTGCTCGCCTGGCTGCACACACAGGCAAGCGCGACCCAAACGGCGAACCCGACGGACGCCGACGGCGATCCTCTGCCTGGCCCTACGGTCGCCGGCGCGCCAGCCCCGGTCAGCCTGTCGCCCGCGGCGGACGATGAGCGACGACATTCCGAAAGCTCAAACTCCGGTGCAGGCGACAAATTCGCCGGCGCTGCCGCGAACGCCGGTTCGGCGGCGGGCGACCGGAACGAGGCCG
>JANXRT010000068.1 GCA_025356735.1 Acetobacteraceae bacterium
CCGATGGTGTGCGGCAACCCGGACCTCGAGGTGATCCGCGGCGGGGTGCGCGTGTTGTGCGCGGGGTCGCTGGCGGTGCACTACCAGGCGCTGGGCGGAGAGGTGCGATCGCTCGGCAAGCCGGACCCCGCGATCTACGCCACGGTGCTGGTCACCCTGGCCGTGAAGCTGGACCGGGTGCTGGCCGTGGGCGACTCGCTGCGCACCGACATCGCCGGCGCGGCGGCGATCGGCGTCGCCTCCTGCTGGGTGCTGGGTGGGCTGCACGGCGCGGCGCTGGCCCACGATCCGGCATTGGCGCGCCAGGCGGCCGGCGACTTCGGGCTCGACCCGGTGGCCGCCATTCCGGGCTTCGTTTGGTAGGTCAGGCTCCGTTTGGTGTTTTGAAATCAGCGCCGGCTGGGGCATTGTCTGCTTCATGAAGTTCCAAAACCGCCTGGACTGCATTCGTTTCAGCTCCGCATGACCCATCCGGAAACGATGCGGCCAGCATCGTTCCTGGACGGCGGCGGGGAACTTGGCGCGCTGATGCGGGCGAAGGACTGGTCCACCACCCCACTCGGCCGGGCCGAGTCCTGGCCGCATGAGCTGCGCATGGTCGTTCGCCTGCTGCTCGACACCCGCCAGCCGATGTTCGTGTTCTGGGGCCCGGCCCTCGCCTGCCTTTACAACGACGCCTACCGCGCGCTGATCGGTACCGACCGGCATCCATCTGCGCTCGGCCAGCCGGCCCGCGAGGTATGGGCCGAGATCTGGGACACGATCGGCCCGCAGATCGAGCAGGTGATCTCGGGCGGAGCCGCCATCTGGCAGGAGAACCAGCTGATGCCGATCACCCGCGGCGGCCGGCGGGAGGACGTCTATTGGACCTATGGCTACTCGGCCATCGCGCAGGAGGGCGCGCCGACCGGCATCGGCGGCGTGCTGGTCATCTGCACCGAAACGACCTCGCATATCCTGGCGGAGCGGATGCTGGCCGAATATGCCGCGGCCCGCACGGAGGAGCGGGACCGGCTTGCCATGCTGTTCGCCCAGGCGCCGAGCTTCATCGCCATGCTGAGCGGGCCCGAACACCGCTTCGACATGATCAACGCCGCCTATTCGCGTTTGATCGGCCACCGGGAGGTGCTGGGCAGGACGGTGGCCGAGGCGCTGCCCGAGGTGGTGGGGCAGGGCTATCTCGAGCTGCTCGATCGGGTTTTCCTGAGCGGAGAGGTGTTCACGTCCAGGGACAGCAAGTACGTCGCGCCATCCATGCAAGGCGAACCTGCACGCGTGGCTTACCTCGATTTCGTCTATCAACCGATCCGAAATCCGGCCGGGGATATAACCGGCATTCTTGTCGATGGCGTCGACACGACGGAGCGGACGCTGGCGGAAATTGCCCTTCGCGATCTCAACGATACGCTGGAACAGCGCGTCGCGGCCGAGATCGCGGCCCGCAGCGAGACGGAAGCGGCGCTGCGGCAGGCCCAGAAGATGGAAGCGATCGGCCAGCTGACGGGTGGCATCGCGCATGACTTCAACAACATGCTCCAGGGCGTCGCCAGCGGAATCGAGCTCGCCGGGCGGCGCATCGCCGCCGGACAGCCGGACAAGGCGCCACCCCTGCTCGACGCCGCGCGCGACGCGGCGGACCGCGCGGCGGCACTGACGCGACGTTTGCTGGCCTTTGGCCGGCGGCAGGCGTTGGACTCCAGGACGATCGTTGCCGATGAGCTGATACAAGGCATCGCCGGCCTGATCCGCCAGACGGTCGGGCCGGCGATCATGGTCGAGCTGGTGCCGCAGGATGGAAGCTGGCCGGTTTGCTGCGACCCGAACCAGCTGGAGAACGCGCTGCTCAACCTGGCCATCAACGCGCGCGACGCAATGCTGCCGGACGGCGGGAGGCTGCGGATCGAAACCGCGCACGTGACCCTGACCGCGACGGACACGAGTGACTGGGAGGCGGCCGGTCCGGGCGACTACGTGCGGATCACGGTAGCCGATACCGGCGTCGGCATGACGCCCGCCGTGCTGGCGCGGGCGTTCGAGCCGTTTTTTACCACCAAGGCCGACGGGCGGGGCACCGGCCTCGGCCTCAGCCAGATCTACGGCTTCATGCGTCAGTCGGGCGGCGTGCTGCGGCTGGAAAGCGAGGTCGGGCTCGGGACCTCGGTGCATCTGCACCTGCCACGCCATGCCGCGGAGCCGGGCACGGGTAAGGCATCGGCCAACGAGGGTCCCGCCGCCGCGTTCGTCGGTGGCACGGTGCTGCTGGTGGAGGATGAGCCGGTAATACGGGAACTTATGGCGAACGCGCTGCGGGAACTTGGCTATATCGTGCTCGAGGCGGCGAACGGGCTCGACGGCCTGGCCGCGTTGCAGCGGGCGCTGGACGGAACCGGCGTGGACCTGCTGGTAGCCGATGTTGGGCTGCCGGGCGGACTAAACGGACGCCAGCTCGCCGATACCGCGCGGGCGTTGGCGCCGTCGCTCCCCGTCCTGCTCATCACCGGGTATGCCGGCGACGCGATCGACGGCGCGTCCCGGCTGGGTTCCGGCATGGAGGTGCTCGGTAAGCCATTCGAGCTGAAGCTACTGGCTGAGCGGGTGCAGGCTTTGATCGCACGCGGGCGAAGCAAGGATGGGGCTCTGCCCCAAACCCCGCCGGGGTAGCGCCCCGGGGCGCCTAACTTAAGTAGGGGCGGGGTCCGGCAACATCGCCGACGCGTTGTCGGCTACAGCTTGTCTTTGACCTTGTCCGAGGTGTTGGTCACCGCATTGCCGGCCTTGCTTACGTCAGTGCCGGCGCCGGCGATGGTGTTGCAGGCAACAACCGAGCCTGCCATGCCGAGCAGCAGGGCAAAGGTCAAGAGTTTGCGCATCATTCGTCTCCTCTAAGGTTCAGGCGGAACATCCGGGCGACGGCCGTTGTCGATCCATCCGAATCGCCCATTCCGCGATCATTGGACAAACGCATCTACGTTGCAAGGGTTTCACAGGCCGCCGTTGACGTCGATGGTGGAGCAGGTGATGTAGCTGGCGGCGTCGCTGACCAGGAAATCGACCACCGAGGCGATCTCGCCGGGATCGCCGATGCGGCGCAGCGCGCTGGCGTGCTTGGCCCGCTCGCGTGTCGCCGGCGGCACGCGGGCACCCATCGCGGTCTCGATCAGGCCGGGCGCGATCGCGTTGACGCGTATCCCGTGCGGACCCAGCGTCCGGCCGAGGCTTTTGGTCATGTTGATGACCGCCGCCTTGGAGGCGCCGTAGTCGACCACCGCGCTGCCGGCCTGGCCGGCAAGCGAGGCGGTGGTGACGATGGCGCCGCCCTCGCCGGCGTCGATCAGCCGCCTGGCGACCCATTGGGTGGCGAAGAACGGCGCCCGCACGTTGATGTCCATGGTCTCGTTGTAGAGTTCGGGCGTGGTCGCCAGGAACTCGGTGTCCGAATGATAGATGCCGGCATTGTTGAACAGCACCCGGATCAGCCCGTGCTCGGCCTCGATCCGGGCCAGGGTTTCGGCGAGACGCGGCAGGTTGGTGATGTCGCAGGCGTAGTGCGGCCAGTTGCCGCCGGCCTCCTCGCCGATGTCGATGCCGACCGACAGGTAGCCGGACTCCGAGAGCTTCCGGCAGGTCGCCTGGCCAATGCGGCCGTTCGACCCGGTGATGACAGCGACCTGCTTCATGGCGTATTTTCCCCGTTGGCGCCGGTTCGCCGGCTTTGGCCCAGGCTAGCAGGGCAACGGCCATGGGCCAATCCGTGCCTGCGATCCGGCAGGCGCGCGAATGTGCTTTGACGGAACCGGCCGCGCGATAGGCATGATGCGGCTTTGATGACCGATGGAGCCGCCGGGTGACGCGAATTTCGAGGTGCGGTCGCGATGGAGTGTTGGCGATCGGGCTGACGATCGGCCTGGCGTTTTCGGCCCCGCCCGCCGCGGCGGAGTCGGTCGATCTCAACCTCGTGCTGGTCACCGATGTCTCGCGCAGCATCGACGACACCGAGTTCGAGCTGGAGAAGGCAGGCTACGCGGCGGCGTTCGTCGATCCAAAGGTGCTCGGCGCCATCCGCCGCGGCGCGATCGGCTCCATCGCCGTCGCCTATATCGAGTTCGCCGGCAACTACGAGGTCCGCACCGTGATCGATTTCACGGTGATCCGCGACGCCGCCTCGGCGCAGGCCTTCGTGGGCACCCTGCGCGCCGCGCCGCGATCTTTCTCGGGCCGCACCGCGATCTCGGCCGGGATTGACGAGGCGGTGAAGCTGACCGCGGAAAGCCAGTTCGAGGCGACGCGGCGGGTGATCGATGTCTGCGGCGACGGCACCAACAATGCGGGACGCGAGGTCACCGACGCGCGCGATGCCGCGGTCGCCGCCGGGATCACGGTCAACGGCCTGACCATCATCAACGAGCATCCGGTGTCGTGGACCTACGCCCATGTCCAGCCGCCGGGCGGATTGACCAACTACTACCGTGAGAACGTGATCGGCGGCCCAGCCAGCTTCGTGGTCGAAATCCGCGACTTCTCGACGTTCGGCGAGGCGATGACGCGCAAGCTGGTAAGCGAGATCGCAGGGTTGCGGCCGGAAGGTCAGCTAGCGTGGGGCTCTGCCCCAAACCCCGCCCCACCTTCAAGTATTGGGGTAGCGCCCCGGGGCGCATCACCTTAGTCGGGGGTGTTCAGAGGGCGACGGCCCTTTGGCGGGTTTGGGTAGAGCCCAGGCTTTCTTGCTGCGGCGTTTAAGGAGGAAAAACATGGAATTCAGAAATCTCGGCAGCTCGGGCCTGCGCGTGTCGGCGATCGGGCTTGGCTGCAACAACTTCGGTGGCCGGCTGGACCTGGAGGCGACGCGCCTGGTGATCCACAAGGCTTTCGACCTCGGCATCACCTTGTTCGACACCGCCGACGTTTATGGTGATCGCGGCGGCTCCGAAACGCTGATGGGCCAGGTGCTGGGCGAGCAACGCAAGAACATCGTGCTGGCCAGCAAGTTCGCCATGCCGATGAGCGATGACGGCGCGAAGTCCGGCGGGTCGCGGCGCTACGTGATGAACGCGGTCGAGGACAGCTTGCGCCGGCTGCGCACCGACTATCTCGACCTTTACCAGATGCACCAGCCAGACCCGCGCACGCCGGTCGACGAGACGTTGCGGGCGCTGGATGACCTGATACGGCAGGGCAAGGTTCGCTATGTCGGCTGCTCGAACTTCCGGGCCTGGCAGGTGGTCGAGGCGGTTTGGACGGCGCGCGAGCTTGGCGCCACCGGCTTCGTGTCGTGCCAGGACGAGTATTCGTTGCTGGTGCGGGACGGCGCCGAGCGCGATCTGATGCCGGCCATGCACCGCTACGGGCTTGGCCTGCTGCCGTATTTCCCGTTGGCCTCCGGCCTGTTGACCGGCAAGTACCGCCGTAACGCGCCGATGCCGGAGGTGGCGCGGCTGACGACCACGAAGCGGCTGGCCGAGCGTTATCTGACCGATCGCAACTGGGCGGTATCGGAGAAGCTGGCGGATTTCGCCGCCGAGCGCGGGCACACGATGCCGGAGCTGGCATTCTCCTGGCTGCTGGCGCGCAAGCCGGTGGCGAGCGTGATCGCCGGCGCGACGCGCCCCGAGCAGCTGGAGGAGAATGTCAGGGCCGGCGACTGGAAGCTGAGCGATGACGAGATGGCCGAGATCGATCGGCTGACTGGCTGAAGTAAGGCGGGTTCGGGAACGCTATTCCCGGCTGGCCCCGGCTTACTTTTCTACCGGCGCGCCAGCCGAGGCCCGCGGTAAACCCGTCGAGCATCATCAAGGATCTCGGTCTCGCTGCGGGCGCGGAAATCCAGCACCGTCAGCATGAGGTCGGCGGGCTGCAGTATTTGCCCGAACAGCGCGTCGATGCGTGGGTCGCTGGAGGCTGGCCGGACGCGCGCCAGCGCCGCGGCGGCGAGGCCGCCGCGCAGCGTGCCGGTGGCGGCCTCGAAGCGCAGGTTGGGACCGATCTCGCGCGCGATCCTCTGTGCCAGGGCCGCACTGTCAAGCCGGATCGCCGGGCTGTCGGGTTCCGGGAAGAACACGCCGGAGAAGCGCCGCGACAGCTCGCACAGGCTGCGATACCAGACCGGGCTGCTGGTCGGCGCCACCAGCACCCGAGGCGCCGGGCCGAAGCCTGCGATGCGCAGCATGCTGAGCGCGATCATCCGGTTCATCACCATCTTGCCGCGCGCCGCGGGCGTGACGTAGGCGGTTTCGAGCAATATGAAATCCTCGCGCGGCGTGGCGCCGTCACGCGCGCCGAGCAGGCCGAGGACGCGGCCGGTGTCGATGTCGCTGGCGACCACGAGATGGTCGAAATCGCTGAACCGGCGGCGTGACAGGATCGCGCCGGGATAACCCGCGCTCGCACTGAGTTCGGCCAGAATGCGGTCCTGATCCAGCTCCTCGATGGATGCCGGGTCGCGTAGGTAGGTCATCCGGAGACCGGTTTCCGTCAGCGTGTGATCCATGCCCGACCTCTGAAAAGGACTAAGTTTGGCGCGTCTGGGTTCTGAGTAGCTCATGCTTGGGTTCGCGCCTGTGACGCGGCTCACATAATGGTGAGGAATGTCTAGCATGGGCCGGCGTGGCTGGGGTGGCGGGTTCGCCACAAACGCCGGCAACCCGACAACGTCAAATTAATGTTACAGGAGAGAGTTTTTTGCCGGTGCAGGTAGTCTATAAATCTTGCCGAACCCAGCGGACGCCGGAAACGGTGGACTTGGACACCGACTATCCGATCAAATTTCGCACCAGGGCCGCGGCGTCGGGGGTGGACCAGTCGGCGGCGCCCTCGACACGAGCGGCTTCACGGCCCTGCCTGTCGATGAGCAGCGTGGTCGGAATGCCGCGCGCGCCGAAAGCCTGGCCAGCGGCACCGCCGGGATCAAGCAGCATCGGTAGCGCGGTGAGACCGCGGTCGCGGTAGAAGGCGGCGATGCGAGGGATTCCGCCACGATCCGACGACAGCGGCAGCACCGCGATGTCGAAGGGGGCCAGGGTTTGCGACAGCGCTTCGAGCGCCGCCATTTCGGTGACGCAGGGCAGGCACCAGGTCGCCCAAAGATTGACCACCATGCCGCGGCCGCGAAAATTCTCCAGCGAATGCGGCTGGCCGGATGCGTCGGTGAACACGATCGCCGGCGGTGCGACGGGAGGCTGGCGGCGGCTCAAGGCCTGCGCGAGGTCAGGCAGCCGTTCGGCGGCCTGCGGTTTGCGCGCAAAGGCCGCCGCCGGTAGGGTCCCGGCGGTCGCCAGCAGCGTTCGGCCCAGCCAGCCTCGGCGTCCAATCATGAGGGACCTTTCTTGACGGACACGCCCGACTCCGAACGCCGGCGCAACGAGCCGGCCAACCTGCAATGGGGCGGCCGGTTCGCCGCCGGCCCGTCGGCGATCATGCAGCAGATAAATGCCTCGATCGGCTTCGACCGCAAGCTGTGGCGCCAGGACATACGCGGCTCGCTCGCCCATGCGGCGATGCTGGCGGCGATCGGGCTGATCTCCGCCGAGGACGAGGTGGCGATCCGTGGCGGGCTGGCGGCGATCGCGGCTGAGATCGAGGCCGGGCGCTTCGTGTTCGACGAGGCGCTGGAAGACATCCACATGAACATCGAGGCGCGGCTGACCGCGCGCATCGGCGAGGCCGGCAAGCGGCTGCACACGGGCCGCAGCCGCAACGACCAGGTCGCGACCGATTTCCGGCTTTGGGTGCGCGACGCGATCGATGGGTTGGTCGCGCAGATCGAGGGCTTGATGCGCGCGATGGCGGGGCAGGCCTTGGTGCACGCGGCCGATCCGATGCCGGGTTTTACCCATCTGCAGACGGCCCAGCCGGTGACCTTCGGGCATCACCTGCTGGCCTATGTCGAGATGCTTTCCCGCGATCGCGGACGCCTTGCCGATGCGCGCAAGCGGCTGAACGAATCTCCGCTGGGTTCCGCGGCCCTGGCCGGAACCTCATTTCCGATCGACCGCGAAATGACGGCGCGCGAGATGGGCTTCGATCGGCCGACGGCCAACTCGCTCGATGCCGTGTCGGACCGTGATTTCGCGCTGGAGTTCCTGGGGGCGGCGGCGATCTCGGCAATGCATCTTTCCCGCTTCGCCGAGGAGATCGTGATCTGGTGCAGCGCGCCGTACCGCTTCATCCGGCTGACCGACGCCTTTACCACCGGCAGCTCGATCATGCCGCAGAAGCGCAACCCGGACGCCGCCGAGCTGGTGCGCGCCAAGACCGGCCGGATCAACGGTTCGCTGGTGGCCCTGTTGACCGTCATGAAGGGCCTGCCGCTGGCCTATGCCAAGGACATGCAGGAGGACAAGGAGCCGGTGTTCGACGCGGCCGAGGCCTGGGCGCTATCGCTCGCCGCGATCGAGGGCATGGTGCGCGACATGACCGCCAACACGGTGCGGATGCGCCGGTTCGCCGGCGCCGGCTTCGCCACGGCAACAGACCTCGCGGACTGGCTGGTGCGGGTGCTGAAGCTGCCGTTCCGAAGCGCCCACCACGCGACCGGCCGGCTGGTGGCGCTTGCCGAGGCCAGGGGCGTCGAGCTCGCCGATCTCAACCTGGCCGAAATGCAGTCGGTCGAACCGGGCATCACGTCGGAAATCTATTCGGTGCTGACGGTCGAGGCCTCGGTCGCCTCGCGAACCAGCTTCGGCGGCACCGCGCCGGACAACGTCGCCGCCGCGGCGGCACGGTGGCTGGAGGCGTTGTCGTGAGGGTCTTCCTGGTTCTTGTCCTGATGTCGCTCGCCGTGGCAGCGTGCGGCAAGAAGGGACCGCCGTCGCCTGCCGGACCGCCCGGCGACATTTTCTATCCCCACTCCTATCCCAGCAGATAGCCGAGGTTTCGATGCGTATGATCCTTTTCGCGGCCCTGGCACTCGCGGCGGGCTTGCCGGCGACACCGGCCGGCGCTCAGGCCCCGGCCGCTGAGTCTCCAGCCGAGGGCCGTGCCCGCATTTCCGGAATGGTCGAGACGCTCGCCGGAAATACCCTGGTGATAAGATCGGCCGGCAGCCGGGATGTCACCATAGCGCTGCCTCCCGACACCCGGATCACGGCTTTGGCGAATCGCCAGCTTTCCGATATCAGGCCCGGCGATTTCGTCGGATCAGCGGCCATAAGGGGGCGCGACGGCAAGCTGCACGCGCAGGAGGTGCATATCTTTCCGGAAGCCCTGCGCGGCACCGGCGAGGGCCATCGCGCCATGGACAAGCCGGATCAGAGCATGACCAACGCCACCGTTGCCATCGTGTCGGAAGTTGCGGCGTCCCGCGGACGGGTGCTGGTGCTGAACTATCAGGGCGGCACGCAGGAGATCGAGGTCGGGCCGGAGGTTCGCGTCGTGACCTTCGTCGCCGGCGACCGAAGCCTGCTGAAGCCAGGCGCCAGCGTGGTGGTCTCAGCCATGAAGGCGGCGGACGGAACGCTTACCGCGCGCAACGTGCAGGCAGAGAAGGACGGCGTTCCGCCGCTGACGTTCTGACCGCCGGTTCGGGGATCTTCGCGACAGGGGGCTGAAAGTTATTGCGGGCGGGCCTATTCTGCCCGCATGGCATCTGATTCGGCTTCCACCCTCGACGACGAAGACCCCACCATCGCGGAGCTGATTGCGGCGCGCCCGCAATTCGCCATGCATGCCATGGACGGGCTGTTGATGGACGGCGTGCCGCTCAACGCGATCGCCGATGCGCTCGGCACGCCGAGCTGGGTCATTTCGGCGCCGACGCTGCGTCGCCGCTACCGCGAAATGGCGGTGGCGTTTGGCGAGGCGGGGCTCGACGTCAGGATCCATTACGCGGTCAAGGCCAACGACCACTTGGCGGTGTTGCGCGTGCTCGGCGGCGAGGGTGCCGGGGCCGACGTGGTCAGCGGCGGCGAGCTGCTTCGTGCCCTTGAAGCGGGGATTGCCGCCGAGCGCATCGTCTTCTCCGGCGTCGGCAAGACCGAGGCCGAGCTGCGGCTGGCGCTGCGGCACGATGTCGAGCAGATCAATGTGGAAAGCGCCGAGGAGCTGGAGATGCTTTCGGCACTGGCCACGGCGATGGGCCGGGTGGTGCACATCGCGCTGCGGGTGAACCCGGACGTCGATGCCGGCACCCATGCCAAGATCAGCACCGGCCGGGCGCGCGACAAGTTCGGCATTCCCTATGTCGATGCGGCGGTACTGTATGCTCGCGCAGCCGCGCTGCCGGGCGTTCGCCCGACCGGGCTCGCGGTGCATATCGGCAGCCAGATCCGCTCGATGGCGCCGTTTCGCGCGGCCTATGGCCGGATCGCCGACCTGGTCCGGCAGCTGCGCCAGGATGGACGGAGCGTGGACAGGGTGGACTGCGGTGGCGGGCTTGGCATCGGCTACCGCTGCGAACCCGGCGGCTCGCCGCGGGCCCTGGCCGGCGCCATCCGCACCAGCCTGGGCAAGCTCGATCTGAAGTTGATGGTCGAGCCGGGGCGATGGCTGGCAGGTCCCGCCGGCGTGCTGCTCGCTTCGGTCGTGCTGGAGAAGCGGTCCGGCGGCTACCGCTTCGTCGTGCTCGACGCCGCGATGAACGATCTGGTGCGGCCGTCGATGTACGAGGCCTGGCATGGCATCGTGCCGGTCTCGGCGGTCGATGCGCGCCGGCCGGTGTCGCCGGCCGACATCGTCGGGCCGGTCTGCGAATCCGGGGACACATTCGCGCGAAGCCGGAACATACCGCCGTTGGCGGCAGGCGGGCGCGTGGCGATCCTTGATGCCGGTGCCTATGGTGGAGTGATGAGTTCGACCTATAATGCGCGTCCGCTGGCGGCGATGGCGATGCTGGATCCCGGCGCCGGACGCGACGGTTTCGCCGTGATCCGGCAGCGCCAGCCGGTGGCGGCACTGTGGCGGGACGAGATCGTGCCGGCATGGCTGCGATAGGAAAGAAGCCGGAGTTCGACCTCGCGTCGCGGCTGCGGCGGCTGCGGGCCGCCGGACGCGCGGCGATCCTGTTCGAGCGCGTGTGGCCGGCGATCTGGCCGGCACTCGGAATTGGCGGCGTGTTCCTGTGCCTTGCCCTGCTGGACCTGCCGGCAAGGCTGCCGCCCTGGCCGCACATCGCGCTGCTCGTGGCCTTTGCCATGGCGTTCCTGCTCGCGCTGGCCCGCGGCATCTCACGGATCGCGATGCCGACTGGGCCCGACGCCGACCGCCGGCTCGAACGCCAATCCGGCCTGCTGCATCGGCCGTTGGCGGCGTTGACCGACAGGCCTTCCGGCGACGATCCGACCGGTGCCGCGATCTGGCGCGAGCACCTGGCGCGTTCGGTGGATCAGGTTCGCCGGCTGCGGGTCGGGCTGCCGCGCGCCGGCCTGGCACGGCGCGATCCGCAGGCGCTACGCGCGGCGCTGCTGGTGACGCTGGCCGCCTGCCTGACCGTCGCCGGCGGCGACGCCATGATGCGTGTCGCGCAATCCCTGACGCCGTCCTGGCCGCGCGCGCAGCCGGCTCCCGCGGTCGAGATCACCGCCTGGGTGTCGCCGCCCGGCTATACGAGGTTGCCGCCGTTCTTCCTTAAGCCGGCCGGAGGTGCTGTCCGCGCGCCGGTCGGATCGCGGCTGACGGTAAGCGTGACCGGAGGCGCCATTTCCCCGGTGTTGTCGCTTGGCGACGACGGGATGCCGCTCGCTAGCCTGGATGCCACCAGCTTCCAGGGCGAGCGCGAGCTGCGCCGGAGCGGCCGGCTGCGGCTGGATCGCGGCGACCGGGCGCTGGCCGGCTGGGACCTCACGGTCATCCCCGACCTGCCGCCGACGGTCAGCTGGACCGCGGCGCCAACGGCGACGCCGCGCGGCGAGCAGATCCGGCTGCCGTGGCGGGCGGCCGACGACTACGGCGTGGTCGCGCTGGCCGCCGAGCTCGTGCTGCGCGATCGGCCGGATCTGCCGCCGTTGGTGCTGCCGCTGTTGTTGCCGTCCGAGGCGGTCAAGGTTCGGGCGGTGGCGGTGCAGGATTTGTCCGCCCATCCCTGGGCCGGGCTCGCGGTGCGTGGCCGGCTGATCGCGCGAGACGCCATCGGCCAGGCCGGCAACAGCGCCATGGCGGAATTCGAGCTGCCCCAGCGCCGCTTCCAGAACCCGATCGCGGCGTTGCTGATCGAGCTCCGGCGCGGCCTGACGCTGCATCCGGAGGACCGGACCGAGGCGCTGGGCGGGTTGGACGGGCTAATGCAGCAGCCCGGGCTGCTCGGCGACGAGCCGGCGACGGTGCTGAACGTCGAGGGCATCTACTACGAGCTGGTGCGCGATGCCGCGCCGGCGGCGGTCGGCGAGGCGCAGCAGCGGATGTGGGAGTTGGCGCTGCGGCTGGAGGATGGCCAGCCGGAACGCAGCGCCCGGGCGCTGGAGGCGGCGCGCCAGGCGGTGAAACAGGCGATGGAAGATGCGGCACGCAAACCAAGCGCCGAAAGCCGCGAGGCGCTGGACCGCGCGTTGAAGCAGCTGGAGGAGGCGATCCGTCAGCACATGGCGGCGATGGTGGCTCAGGCGCTGCGCGACAATGCCGACGAGCGCGCCGATCCGGACGCGATGCGGATGGACCAACGCGACATGCAGCGCCTTGCCGAGGCAGCCCGCGAAGCGGCCAAGGCCGGACGCATGGCCGAGGCGAAGAACGATCTGGCTGAGCTCGACGCGATGCTGCAGCGGCTGCGCGAGGCCGAGGCGGCCGGCAACCCGGCCGGAGGCGCCGCCGGCGCCAAGCGTCGCGCCGAGCGCCGGGAGCGCGGCGAGAAGCAGGTCGGGGTGGTTCAGGACATGATCGCCCGTGAGGGCGGGCTGCTCAATCGCTCGCAAGCTCAGGCCAATGATAATCCGAGCCGGCCCCCAGCTGCCGCCTCGTCGCCCGAGGGCGCTGCGGATGCGCGCCGAAAGACCGATGCGCGCGTGCAGCAGGCGCTGCGCCGGGCACTGGGCGAGCTGATGCAGCAGTTCGGCGAGTTGACCGGCGAGGTGCCGGGCGGCTTGTCGGACGCCGATGGCGCGATGCGCGATGCTGCCCAGGCGTTGGCGCGGGGCAGTGACGCCAGTGCCGGCGCGGCGGAAAGGCAGGCGATCGAAGCGCTGCAAAAGGGCGGCAACGAGATGGGCCAGGCGATGGCGCGGCAGTTCGGCCCGAACGGTTCGGGCGCCGAAGAGGAGCCGGGCGACGGCGACGGCGCCAGCCCCGGTTTGGCCGACAACCGCCCAGGTGACGATGGCAGCGGTGGCAGGCCGCGTGCCGGCGGGCCGCCGGGGACCGGGCGCCTGCGCGATCCGCTAGGCCGGCCGCAGGGTCAGGGAACCTCAGGCGTGGACGAGAGCAGCGACGTGAAGGTCCCCGAGGAGCAGGAGCGCCAGCGTGCCCAGGCGATCCAGGAGGAGCTGCGCCGCCGCGGTGCCGACCGTGGCCGGCCGCAGGAGGAACTGGATTACATCGATCGGCTGCTGCGGAGGTTTTAGGTAGAGGGGTTCAAAGGGGCGATGGCCCGTTTGCGGGGTTTGGGGCAGAGCCCCAACCTTCTACCCTTGACCTAGCCTCTAAACAGCGCGACGCAGCCGCTGCAACTTTACGTGAGCCGGGCTGAATGAATTCGCTGTCCACCGGCCCTGTCGAGCTGACCGTCGTGGTGCCGTGCTACAACGAGCGGCCCAACGTCCGGCCCCTCGTCGAAAAACTTCATGCGGCACTGGAGGGGATCGACTGGGAAGTTGTCTATGTCGATGACGACAGCCCCGACGGCACCACGGCGGAAGTTCGGAAAGTAGCCGATAACGACCGTCGGGTGCGCTGCATCCGGCGGATCGGGCGGCGCGGGCTGGCCTCGGCGGTGATCGAGGGCGCGATGTCGTCGTCGGCAAGCTACGTCGCGGTGATGGACGGCGACCTGCAGCATGACGAGACGCGCCTGAAGGACATGCTGGCGGCGCTCTGCACCGGGAAGTTCGACCTTGCGGTCGGCAGCCGTCATGTCGAGGGCGGCGACACCACCGGGCTGTCGTCGCGCTGGCGCCATGCGCTGTCCGATGGCGGCATTCGGCTGGCGCAGGCTTTCCTGCCGGTCAGGCTTGCCGATCCGATGAGCGGCTTCTTCATGCTGCGGCGGACGGAGTTCGAGAAGCTGGCACCGTTGCTGGCCGGCAAGGGCTTCAAGATCCTGCTGGATCTAGTGATGAGCGCGCCGGGGAAGCTGCGGGTGGCGGAAATACCCTGCCGGTTCCTGCCGCGTGTCGCCGGCGAGAGCAAGCTGGACGTGCTGGTGCTGGCGCAGTTCGCCGGATTGCTGCTGGACAAGGTCTTTGCCGGATTGCTGCCGATGCGGTTCCTGGCTTTCTGCGCGGTCGGAGCACTGGGCGTGGGTATGCATCTCGCGGTGCTGACGGCGGCGCGAGATATCGGTGCGATTGGTTTCGCCCAGGCCCAGATTGCCGCCACGGTGGTCGCGATGGTGTTCAACTTCTGGCTCAACAACTCGCTTACCTATCGGGACACGCGGTTGCGCGGACCGATGCTGTGGCGCGGGTTGCTGCTGTTCATGGTGGTCTGCGGGTTGGGGGCCGTTGCCAATGTCGGCATCGCGCGGACGCTGTATGACACCAACGGCACCGGCTGGAACGTGGCCGGCGCGACCGGCGCGATCATCGGCGTGGTCTGGAACTACGCCGTGTCGGCGACACTGGTGTGGCGTACGCGTTGAGGCTTTCTGCTTGGCCGTGGCTGGCGCTGGCTGGGCTGACCGTGCTGCGGCTCGTGGTCGCGGCGGCGCTGCCGCTGTCGCCGGACGAGGCCTACTACTGGGTATTTTCCCGCGCGCTGTCGCCGGGGTATCTCGATCATCCACCAATGGTCGCGCTGTGGATCCGCGCCGGCACCTCCATCGCCGGCGACGGCGCGTTCGGCGTGCGGTTGCTGGCACCGTTCTCGGCAGCGCTCGGATCGGTGCTGCTGGCGGATGCGGCGGAGCGGCTGCTGCCGGGCCGGCAGGCCGGTTTCCGCGCCGCCTGTCTGCTCAACGCAACCTTGCTGCTCGGCGTCGGCGCGGTGACGATGACGCCCGACACTCCCTTGATCTGTTTCTGGACCGCGACCCTGTGGGCGTTGTCGAGGGCGGTATCGGGCGGCGGAAAATGGTTCCTGGCCGCCGGCGCGGCGCTCGGCCTGGCGCTTCTCAGCAAATACACGGCGGTGTTCCTGGGCCTTGGCGGCGGGCTGTGGCTGGTACTGACGCCGGCCATGCGGCCCAGGCTTTTCCGTTTTCCGGCGTGGCTCGGCGCCCTGTTGGCTTGCCTGATATTCGCGCCGGTGGTGGCGTGGAACGCGGCACATGGCTGGGCCAGCTTTGCCAAGCAGGGCGGTCGGGTTGGCGACTTCTCGCCAGAACGTGCCGTGCGGTTCGTGGCCGAACTGGTCGGCGGACAGGTTGGGCTCGCCACGCCGTTGATCTTCCTGCTGCTTGTGGCGGGGGCGGGGATGGCGCTCCGGCTCGCCTGGCGCGAGCGCGACCCGGCCTGGACGCTGCTTGCCGCGATGACGCTGCCGGCCGCGTTGGTGTTTTCCGAACATGCGCTCGGCGACCGTGTCCAGGGCAACTGGCCGGCCATTCTCTTTCCGGCGGCGGCAATCGCCGC
>JANXRT010000118.1 GCA_025356735.1 Acetobacteraceae bacterium
ACCGAGGGGGTGACGGCGAGCGGCTCGGTCCATTCGTTGACGAGGGTGAAGCCGACGCCGAGCAGCACCGGGCCGAGAAAGATCCCGAGCAGCCCGAAAGACAGCGCGCCGCCCAGCACGCCCAGCACCGTCAGCATGAACGGCAGCTCGGCGCCGCGCGAGATGAACCAGGGGCGAATGATGCTATCGGCGCCGGAAATCACGACGCCGCCATAGATGGCCAAGAAGATGCCCCAGCCGAGATGGCCGCGGCTCATCAGCCACAGCGCCGAGGGGATCCACACCACCGGCGCGCCAATCGGCAGGATCGACAGGAAGCCGGCGACGGCGCCGAGCAGAAAGGCCCGCGGCACGCCCGACACGTACAGCCCGCCGGCGGTGAGGAAGCCCTGCACGATGGCGGTGCCGAGGATGCCGTAGACGGTGCCGCGGATGGTGGCGCCGGTGACCGCGATCAGCCGGGCCGAGCGATCGCCGGCGATGCGCTGCATCAGCACGCGCAGGCGCGAGGCGATCGGATCGCCGTAGATATAGAAGAAGAACGCGATGAACAGCGCCAGCAGGAACAGCAGCACGCCGTGGGCGATGCCGATCAGCAGATTAAGGCCGTTCTCCACCGCCATGCCGAGATACGGCCTGAGTGCCGCGATCAGCCCGGAGATGTCGGCGGCCGAGCTGTTCCACAGCTCGCCGAGCGTCGGGCCGACCAGCGGCATCGCGAACAGCCAGTCCGGCGCTCCAGGCAGGCCGGCCTGCAGCGCCGCCTCGACCGCCCCGCGCAGCTGATCGATGTCGTTGGCGCCGGATGGAGCCGCCAGCACCAGCGGCAGCGCAACCACCAGGGCGGTCAGCACCAGCATCACGCTGGCGGCGCCGGCATGGCGAAGATGCAGGCGCCGCCGCAGCCACTCGCAGACCGGCCAGGTGGTGAACACCAGGATGCCGGCCCAGAGCAGCGCCGAGAGGAACGGATAGAGCACGACCGTGCAGCCGACCGCGATTCCGCCGAGCAGCAGCGCCATCAACATGCGTTCCGCGGTCATCCGTGCTCCATCGTGGCATTCTCCATGCTGGCTGGCGAGCGGTTGCCTAGGCTGGATCGACGCTCTCTGGCAATCGCCGGTGCGGACCGGTAGCGTCGCCGGCAAGCCGCGCCAACAGGAATCGAGGGAGAAACATCCATGCCACGCTTGTGCGCCAATTTGTCGATGATGTTCAACGAAATGCCGTTCCTCGACCGGTTCGCCGCCGCGCGCGCGGCGGGATTCAGCGGCGTCGAGTTCCTGTTCCCGTATGAGTTCCCCGCGGCCGAGATCGCCCGGCTGCTGTCCGACAACGGCCTGACGCAGGCGCTGTTCAACATGCCGCCGGGCGATTGGGCCAGCGGCGAACGCGGCACGGCGTCCCTGCCCGGCCGGCAGGCTGAATTCCGGGATGGAGTGCGCCGCGCGCTCGACTATGCCGGTGCGCTCGACTGCAAGCTGGTGCACTGCATGGCCGGCATCGTGCCGGACGGCGTGGCGCACGATACCGCGGCGGCGGTGTATGCGGCCAACCTGGCTTGGGCCGGCGAGCTGGCGGTGGCCGCTGGCGTGCGGATCGCCATCGAGCCGATCAACCACCGCGACATGCCGGGCTTCTTCCTCAACACGCAGGCGCAGGGTGCGGCCATCGTCGAGGCGATCGGGCGTGACCGGATCGGCCTGCAGTTCGATGTCTATCATTGCCAGATCACCGAGGGCGACGTGACCAGGCGCATGGAACGGCATCTTCCGGTGATCGCCCACATGCAGATCGCCGATGTGCCGGATCGCCACGAGCCCGGTACTGGTGAAATCGGCTGGGAGTACGTATTCCGCCGCATGGACGAGCTTGGCTATGCCGGCTGGGTAGGATGCGAATACCGTCCCGCCGGCGAGACCATCAAGGGACTAGGCTGGAGATCGAGGTTCGGGGTTTCTCAGTAGCGGGTTTCAAAAGGGCGACAGCCCTTTTGCGGGGCCTGGGGCAGAGCCCCGGCTTCTTTTTCTTAATAATAAAGGAAAAACCATGAAAATCGGTTTCATCGGCCTAGGCATCATGGGACGTCCGATGGCGCTCAACCTCAAGGGCGCCGGCCATGAGATCGTGGCGCCCGAGCGGGCCAGCCTGACCGCCGAGATGCGGCAAGCGGCAATCATCGTCGCCGACGCGGCGGCGGCAGCGGCGGCCTCCGACATCGTCGTCCTGATGGTTCCCGACACGCCTGACGTGGAGCAGGCGCTGTTCGGCGCCGGGGGCGTGGCGGCCGGTTTGCGGCCCGGCACGTTGGTGATCGACATGTCGTCGATCTCGCCGGTGGCGACCAAGCAGTTCGCGGCACGGATCAACGCGCTCGGCTGCGACTACGTCGATGCGCCGGTTTCGGGCGGCGAGGTCGGGGCGAAGCAGGCGAGCCTGACGATCATGGTCGGCGGTCCGGATGCGGCCGTGGCGCGCGCGATGCCTCTGTTCCAGGCGATGGGCAAAAACATCACCCATATCGGCGCCGAGAACGGCACCGGCCAGACCTGCAAGGTCGCCAACCAGATCATGGTCGCGCTCAACATCCAGGCGGCGGCGGAGGCGCTGGTGTTCGCGGCCCGTGCCGGTGCCGACCCGGCGAAGGTGCGGGCCGCGCTGATGGGCGGCTTCGCGTCGTCGCGAGTGCTGGAGATCCATGCCGATAGGATGATCAACGGCACCTTCAATCCGGGCTTTCGCATCCGGCTGCACCAGAAGGACCTCAACCTGGCGCTTTCGGCGGCACGCGAGCTTGGCGTGTCGCTGCCCAACACGGCGACGGCGCAGCAGATGTTCTCATCGGTCACCGCGCACGGGGGCGCCGACCTCGACCACTCCGCGATGGTCAAGGCGATTGAAATCCTATCCGACTATTCATTACTTTCGCGTGAGGCCATTGATGGAAAGGAACCATCTTGAGTCGCATGAAATGAAAAACATTGCGCTTCCTGTGCCGTTTCCCATAACATCGTGCAGCCCTCGATTCTGAGACGCCGAACGCAACTCGGTATCGCGGGGACAGATCAAAAAGGTCAAACGCGATGCGATTTACGGAAATTGGCCAGCAGCTGCGGGCATACCGGCTGGAATCAGGGTTGCGCGCCGAGGAGATCGCGGCCCGGCTTGGGGTCTCGCGCGCCGCGCTGTATCGCTACGAAAAAGGCGAGGTGATCAAGCTCGACACGATCAAGCGGCTGGCGGAGCTGCTGAAGATCTCTCCCCTTTCGCTGCTCGGCATCGGAGTCGAGTACTACAACCGCCCAATCGGGTTTTTCGAACGGCTGCGTCAGACGGAGGAAACCGCCGACCAGATCCTCCAGATTTCCGGACCGATCTGCTATCTCACCACGTCGGACAGCTACGACAACGCCTTGGCCGAAGTATTCGACGAATTGTCTGAACAGGCAGGCGCCGAGCGCATCGCGGCGCGCAGCGTGTCGGAGCAGGTCATGGGCATCCTGGCGGCGCGCAAGCGGATGTATTCGATGCGCCGCCCCGGGATCATCGCGATGATGTCGATCTCGGCGATCGAACGGCTGCTCGATGCGGGCATCGCCTCTACGGTCGCTGTTTCGGACCGGCTGCGCCGGCTGTGCCGGCAGGTCGCCGCGACCGAGATCAGCAACATAGCGACGCTGATGGAAACCGAGCCGATGGGCTTGCAGTTCGGCGTGCTGACCGGCGCCGAGCCGAGTTCCGCCTTCGAGATCCTTCGCGCCCGCGACCGGGTCAACTTGGCGATAAACCCATTTCGTACCGACCAGGGGCCAAGCTCGCAGACCGGGGTCGCCATGATCACTGGCGCCGACGAGGCGATCGCTGCGCACCAGCGCGTCGCCGAGAGCAACTGGCGGGACGCGCTCAAGGGTCCGGCGGCGGCGGCCCGCATCCGCCAGCTGCTGCACACGGCCGCGGCCGCCTGACGCAACGCCGCTCCGGCTGGGCGACGATGGCCTGATCGGCTACGGTCGCGCAATGCCTTACGACGACCTGCTCTTGCCCGACCACAAGGATGTCGAGATCGAGGATCGGTCTCGTGTCTGGGCCGGACGAACCGCGCTGGATGTCGTGCGCTTTAGGCATCGCCGGTTCGATGGCGCGATGTCGCCCTCCCGGATTTGGGAGGTATGGCGGCGTGGCGATGCGGCGGCACTGCTGCCGTATGACCCGGTTGCCGACAGCGTGGTGCTTGTCGAACAGTTCCGTCTGCCCGCGCTGGCCGCCAGACTGGCGCCGGTGATGGTCGAAATCCCGGCTGGGTTTTGCGAGCCCGGAGAGTCGGCGGAGGAGGCGACCCGCCGGGAAGCGCGCGAGGAGGCAGGCCTGGTTGCGGACCGGATGGTGCGTGTCGGAAAATTCATTCTCAGCGCCGGCGGGGCGGACGAGACCTGCACGATCTTCGTTGGCCGCATCATCGCGTCGGAGCGCGTCCACAAAGGCGGCCTGGCGGCCGAGAACGAGAACATACGCAGCCGCGTGTGGAAGGCCGATGACGCAATTGCGGCGGCGCTCGCCGGCGAGTTTCCGAATTCCGTAACGAGCCTCGCCCTGCTGTGGTTCGCCTCCAGGCGCGATGAGTTGCGGCGAGAGTGGCTGCGAGGATGACCGAACGTCTGTTCCTTGAGGATTCCAGGCTTCTACGCACAACCGCCCGCGTGGTCGCGGTCACCGAGGCGGGAGTTGTGCTCGACCGCACGGTGTTCTACGCGCGCTCGGGCGGGCAGCCAGGCGATACCGGAATGTTCCGCCATGCCGGCGGCGCCGTTGCCGTCGGCGAGGCGGTCAAGGGCGAGGGCGACGCCATCCTGCATCCGGTTGCCGCTGGCGCCATGGCACCGGAAATCGATGAAGTCATCGAAACCGAGATCGACTGGCCGCGCCGGCTTGGCCTGATGCGCATGCACACGGCCCTGCATCTGCTATGCAGCCTCATCCCTGGCGCCGCCGTGACCGGAGGTTCGATCGGATCGGATCGCTCGCGGCTCGACTTCGACCTGCCCGCCGCGCCGGCCAAGGACGAGCTGGAGGCACGGCTCAACGAGCTGATAATGCAGGATCATGCAGTGGTCTCGTCGTGGGTGGACGAGGCGGTGCTCGATACCGATCCGGGACTGGTGCGGACGCTGTCGGTCAAGCCGCCGCGCGGCTCCGGCCGGGTGCGCTTGGTGCGCATCGGGGATCGCCCGATCGATTTGCAGCCCTGCGGCGGCACCCATGT
>JANXRT010000189.1 GCA_025356735.1 Acetobacteraceae bacterium
GACGAAGGTCGCGGCCATCGCATCGGGCGTTACCTCGCGCGGTGGGAGCGGAAAGACGGTCGCTGGCAGGTTCCGCGGCCAGGCCGCACGCTCGCCGCGAAGCCGCCAGGCCAGCACATCGAGCAGGCCTCGGGATTTCGCCGCCGTGCCGGGATTGAAGAAGTGTAAGCCATCGTAGTGATCGGACGGCGGGCGGGGTGCCGCCGGCAACGAGTCAATATCCGCCTGAGCCACCTGGCCGGCACTCCCTCCGGCCGAGCCGGGTGATCCGGCGGCCTGCCTGTGGGCACGAAACCATGCCACAGTGACGCGGCACGGGAGAGTCGTCCAATGAACCAGCCGGAACGTGGCATCGGCATCGGGCGCCGCCTCGTGCTGCCGGCGGCCGCGGCGGCGCTGCTGGCGCCGCGGGCCTTGGCGGGCGCGACAATCCCGCCGGGTAATGCCGCAACAGGAATTCCGGAGGCGATCGCCCGGCTCGACGGCATCGCGCAACAGGCCATGCAGCGCACCGGAATCCCCGGCATGGCGATCGCCGTCGTGCTGGGCGACGAGGTGGTCTATCTCAAGGGCTTCGGGGTCCGCCGGCAAGGCGACCCGGCGACCGTCGATGCGGGCACGGTGTTTCCGCTCGCCTCGCTGTCCAAGCCGGTCGCCTCGACGGTGCTCGCGGCGCTGGTCGGCGACGGGCTGGTCGCCTGGGACGACCCGCTCATCCGCCACTATCCCGGGTTTCGGATGCACGATGACTGGGTTACCGCCCAGGTCACGCTGCGCGACATGTTCGCCCACCGCAGCGGCCTGCCGGACCATGCCGGCGACGCGCTGGAGGATGTCGGCTATGGCCGCGATGCGGTCCTTGGGCGCATGCGCTACCTCAACCCGTCCAGCAGCTTCCGATCGCATTACGCTTACACCAACTTCGGCCTGACGGCGGCGGCGGTCGCGGCCGCCATGGCCGCCGGCAAGCCGTGGGAGGAAGTTGCCGCCGACCGGCTCTACCGCCCCGCCGGCATGCACGACACCAGCTCGCGCTTCGCCGACTATGCCGCCGCGCCGAACCGCACGCACGGGCACTTCAAGGTTGATGGCGGCTGGGTCGCCAGATACGTGCGCCAGCCGGATGCGCAGTCGCCGGCCGGCGGCGTGAGCTCGTCGGCGCGCGACATGGCGACCTGGCTGCGGTTGCAGCTCGGCCGCGGCAGCCTGGGAGAAACGCGGATCGTCCAGCAGGCGGCATTGGACGAGACGCATTGCCCGCAGATCATCCGCACCCAACCGGCCAAGGACCCGGCGATCGACCACGCCTCGTTCTACGGCCTCGGCTGGAACGTCGAGTACGACGATCAGGGGCGCGTCCGCTGGGGTCATTCGGGCGCGTTCAACCTCGGCGCCGCGACCTGTGTCAACATCCTGCCGGGCGAACGGCTCGGCATCGTCGTGCTCACCAACGCGCAGCCGATTGGCGTGCCGGAGGCGGTCTGCCGCAGCTTCCTTGACGTCGCGCTGGCGGTCCCCGCCGGCCCTGACTGGCTGATGCTATACGGAGAGCTGTTCAAGACGGCGATGGCACCCGACTACAGCCTGCCGCCAACCCACGCCGTGCCGTCGCCGCCGCTGCCGGCCGCGTCCTATGTCGGGCGCTACGCCAGCGATCTGTTCGGCGGCGTCGAGGTCGCGGCCTCGGGCGCCGGGTTGACGCTGAAGCATGACGCGGTCGGTGCCGAATACCCCATGCACGCCTTCGACCGCGACGTGTTCAGCTACCAGCCGACGGGTGAAAACGCCTACGGACCAGCGGCGGTCACGTTCACGGTCGGACCGGAAAGCGTGGCGAGCACGATGACGGTGCAGAACCTCGATCTCAACGGCCAGGGCACCTTCGTCCGGGAGAAGGCATAGGGCAGGGCGTCACGTCATGCCCAGATGCGGACCGGTGTCCGGCTTGAGCAGCGCCACGGAGATGATCAGCAGCACCGGGAACAGGCCGGGCGCGAACTGCTGGTAGCCGCCGCCGAACAGCAGCAGCACCAGCCCGGGCACCAGCAGGGCCTTCTGCAGGCTTGTCCGGGTGCCGGCGACGAACAGCGCGATGTAGGCGGCCAATGCCGGCAGGCCGTATTCCACCGCGATCTTGACCGGCGTGTTGACGTCGTATTCGTACGGCATCGTCAGCTGCTCGCTGACGCCGCCGCCGATGCCGAGCAGCCACGCCCCTGGATCGCGGGCGAAGACGTCGTCGAGCAGCCAGAACGGCGTCACGAACCGCATGTGGCCGCTGGTCGATTGCTGGAACACCTCGCCCAGCCGGCCGGTGAAGGCCGCGGCGATGTCCGGGGCGAGCACCGAGATGGCGCCGATCAGGGCCATCAGCACGACCAGCGTCGCCGCCGAGATCACCGCGCCGCGCCTTCCCATGCTGAACGCCGCGGTGGCGACGAAGCTGGCGAGCACGATCCAGCCGGTGCCCGACATCGACAGCACCAGCGCGCCGGCGAACAGCGCCAGGAAGCCCGCGCGCCGGAATGCCAGGATCTCGACGATCATCGCGATCGTCATGAACTGCGAGAACACAGACGGCTCGACCATGAAGAAGCCGTTCGACTTGAGCAGGTTGCCGACCCCGATTGGGATCTGCAGGTTGAAGCCG
>JANXRT010000227.1 GCA_025356735.1 Acetobacteraceae bacterium
TCACCTTCACCAACGATGCCTGGGGCGGCACCCCGACCACCGACCGCAACCTTTATGTCGGCTCGATCGACTATGCCGGACACAGCACGCCAGGCGCCACGCTGCTCAGCAACGGCACCCACAACTTCGCCATCGGCTAGACATCGCCTGGACGGGATTCAAGCCGGGCCGAATTCGGCCATAGTGGATTTTAAAAAACTGATTTGATCCAGTGCTATTTGATGAGGTTACCGGACGCCTGCGGCAACGCAGGCGTCCGGCTTTTTTATGACGTAATGAAATCGACGCGGTGTTTGACACCAGACGCCGGCTTTGTTCACATCCCCGGCCACGGACCGTTTCGACGGCCAGGGGAGAACTTCCAATGTCAATGAGGCCGGATCCGACCTTCTATCCTTCGCCGCGGCTGGCGATGGAAGCGCCGCCGGAACACTTCGCCTACACCCTATTGCTCAGCCCGGATTTCTCGAAACCCGATGCGCTCGCGGTGATCGACGTGAAACCCGGCTCGTCCACCTACAGCCAAGTCGTGCACACCGTGACGATGCCGTACAAGGGCGACGAGTTCCACCATTTCGGCTGGAACGCGTGCTCGTCTTCGCTGTCGCCGCTCACCGGCCATGCGTTCCTCGAGCGGCGCTACCTGATCATCCCCGGCATCCGCTCCTCGCGCATCTACATCGTGGATACCAAGCCGCATCCGACCCAGGCGAGGATCCACAAGATCATCGAGCCGGAGGAGATATTCAGGAAGACGGGCTATTCACGGCCGCATACGGTCCATTGCGGACCCGGCGGCATCTACGTCAGCACGCTCGGCGGCGCTGGCGCCGACGGCACCGAGGGTCCGCCTGGCATCTTCATCATGGATTGCGAGACGTTCGAGGTTCTCGGCCGGTGGGAGATCGACCGCGGCGCGCAAAAGATGCACTACGATTTCTGGTGGAACCTGCCGCGCGACTACATGGTCAGCAGCGAGTGGTGCCTGCCGCCGCAATACGAGAACGGCATCGTTCCGGAAGACCTGCTCGCCAACAAATATGGCCACCACGTCCATTTCTGGGACCTGCGGGCCCGGCGCAACGTGCAGACCATCGATCTCGGCGCCAACCACCAGATGGCGCTCGAAATACGGCCGGCGCATGATCCCGTGCGCGAATACGGCTTCCTGGGGGTGGTCGTCGACACCACCAACCTGGAGGGCTCGATCTGGACCTGGTGGCGCGAGGGCGGCAAATTCCACATCGAGAAGACGGCGACGATCCCGCCCGAACCCGCGCCGAAGGACCAGCTGCCGCCGCTTCTGCAGGGGTTTGGCGCGGTGCCGCCGCTGGTGACCGACATCGACCTTTCGCTTGACGACAAGTTTCTGTATGTCTCCTGCTGGGGCACCGGCGAGATGCGGCAGTACGATGTCACCGATCCGAGGAAGCCGGTGCTGGCGGGGTCGGTCCATATCGGCGGCATCACGCGCCGCACGTCCCATCCGAACGGCAAGACATACGCCGGCGGTCCGCAGATGGTCGAGATCAGCCGCGACGGCAACAGAGTCTACTGGACCAACTCGCTTTATTCCACCTGGGACAACCAGTTCTATCCCGATGGCGTGCCGGGCGCCGAAGTCATGGCCATCGCCAACCCGGATGGCGGGCTGGAACTGGCGAAGGATTACTGGGTGGAGTTCCCCGAGGGTTACCGGGCACACCAGATCCGGCTTGAGGGCGGCGACTGCTCGACCGATTCGTTCTGCTACCCATCGGCTTGAATGGCACCGTTGATTGGAACGTCGTCGCACTCTGGCTGGCGGTGATCGCGAGCGGCCTCTACCACGGCGTCAATCCCGCGATGGGGTGGCCGCTCGCCGTCTCGGCCGGGCTGATGGAAAGAAACCCCCGCGCCCTGTTTGCGGCATTGGGGCCGCTCACCGTCGGGCACCTGCTGGCGATGCTCCTGGTGATCTTACCGTTTTCCCTGCTGGCCGCGCTGGTCTTCTGGCAGCGCCAAATCCAGGCCGGCGCCAGCCTGCTGGTGATCGGCTTCGGCCTCTTCCGGCTGGTCAACCGGCGCCATCCGCGGGCGCTGGCGCGAATACGGCCGACGCAGCTCGGTTTGTGGTCGTTCACCATGGCGATCGCTCATGGAGCGGGATTGATGCTGGTGCCGGTATATCTTGGGCTTTGCCAGGCAGCCGGGGATGGAAGCGGGCACGAGGCGGCAAGCGCCCTCATCGGCGCCGATCTCGGCATGGCGTTCCGGGTTTCCGCCGTTCACTCGGCCGCGATGATCGCGGCCGGCGGATTGTCGGCTTGGCTGGTCTATCGCTATCTCGGCCTGAAATTCCTGTCGCGGAGCTGGTTCAACCTGGATGCGGTCTGGGCCGTCAGCCTCGTGCTGGTCGGCGCGATCTCGCTGGCGTTCTGTCTGGGAATACCGCACGACTCCGTCCTTTCCGGATTGCGCCATGACTTTCAAGGGTAAGCCGCCCGGCAGCGGCGCCGGGGACATGTCGCGCCGCACGCAGCTGCTGCGCCCGCCAATCGCGTTGTCGGACAAGCAGGTGACCGAGGCGCGTCGCATGCGTCGGGCTGGCGGTGAGCCCACTGAGATCGCCGCTGCCCTGGGCCTGCCGCGTGACGAGGTGGAGAAGGCGCTGGTGCAGATGCGCTCGCCGCGCCCGGAAACCACCCGGGGAACGTTGAACGTCACCCTCGCGGCGCACCGGCTGATCCTGAGCGAGCGGGTAGGCGACGAGCCGCTGTGGCAGACGATGGACCGGCTGGTGAACGAGCTGCTTCGGCTGCGCACCGATGCCGTGCGCCGCCGGAAGCCTTCTTCCCCGATTCAGGATGATCTGCTGTCACGGCTCGATCAGGGCGATTCCGAGTGAGCGACGCCGCATCCGGCATCGTATAGCGCGCGGTAGCGGCGCTGGCGGATGGCGTAGGCTTCGACCAGCGCCGGGGTGGGCAAGATCGTCTCGGCGCGTACCGGCGGGGTGCAGATGGTGGCCGGAGCCTCGCCGGTCACCGCCATGCGCGCTAGCCGGGCGGCGCCGAGTGCCGCGCCGTGCTCGCCCTCGGCCAGCCGGTGCAGGGGAATGCCCAGCGCCGCGGCGATGATCCCGACCCACAACCGTGAGCGCGAGCCACCGCCGATCACGTCCGCCGCCTCGATCCGCGTGCCGGACGCGGCGAGCGCGTCGAGGCAGTCACGGAACGAGAAGGCGACTCCCTCCAGCACCGCCTGGGTCAGCGCCGCGCGGTCGCATTGGTGCGACAGACCGGAAAAACCGCCGCGCACCGCGCCGTCGTTGTGCGGCGTGCGCTCACCGGCGAGGTAGGGCAGGAAGGTGGCGGGGCTGGCGGCCGTTGGCATCGCGACCTCGGCCAGCAGCGCGGCCTCGTCGCGGCCGGTGATCCCGGCCCACCAGGCGAGGCTTCCCGCCGCCGACAGGGTGACGCCCATCTGATGCCAGAGCCCGGGTAGCGCATGGCAGAAGGCGTGCACGCCGGTCTGCGGATAGGGGGTGAACTTCGAGGTGGCGGCGAACAGCACGCCGGACGTGCCGATCGAGAGGAAGGCGTTGCCGGGCGCGATCGCCCCTAGCCCGATGGCGCCCGCCGCGTTGTCGCCGGCGCCGCCCGCCAAGACCGGCCGGCCCGTCATGCCCCATTCACGGGCAAGGTCGGCGTGCAACAATCCCGCCGGCGCGTTGCCCTCGACCAGGCGCGGCATGGCGGCGCGTGACAGCCCGGTGGCCGCTAAGGCGGCATCCGACCAGTCGCGCTTTTCGACGTCGAGCCACAGGGTGCCGGAGGCGTCGGACATCTCCTCGATTTCCTCCCCGGTCAGCCGATATCGCAGCCACGCCTTCGGCAGCAGGACCTTGTCGATGCGGGCGAAGATTTCCGGCTCGTGGCGCCGCACCCAGAGCAGCTTAGGCGCGGTGAAGCCCGGCATCGCGCGGTTGCCGGCGATCGAGGGCAGGGCAGGGAACGCCGCCTCCAAATCCCGGCATTCCGTGATCGCCCGGGTGTCGTCCCACAGGATCGCCGGCCGCAGAACACGCCCATCCCGGTCGAGCAGCACCGCGCCATGCATCTGTCCGGACAGGCCGATACCCTGCACCACGGCAAGCGCCTGAGGGTGGGACGCCTGGATCAAGCCCACCGCCCGCAGCATCGCCGACCACCACGCCTCAGGATTCTGCTCGCTATGCCCCGCAAACGGGCGCGAGACCGTCAGCGCCGCGGTCGCGCTGGCGACAGGGCGTTGGTCGCCGTCGACGAGCAGCGCCTTGACGGCTGAGGTGCCTAGATCCAGCCCGAGAAACATGCCGCTATACCTGACGGCGTGGGCAAGAAAGCTTGGGCTCCGCCCAAACCCGCCAAGGGGCCGTCGCCCCTTGTAGCCCCATACTTAAGAGGATGCGCTCCCGGGCGCTTCCCGGGCGGGGTTTGGGGCAGAGCCCCATACTTACGCTACCAGCCGATGGGTAACCAAATGCGGCAGGGTGATGCCGTTGGCGGCGAACAAATGGCAAGCCGCGGCGTCGACCGCGAGGCGGATCGGCGTGCGCGCGCGGCTGGCGTCGGCGCCGTCGGTCTGCACGATCAGCGGCAGGTCGGCGCCGTGGCCGACGTGGAGCAGCGTCAGCCCGCCGAGACGTTCGACCAGTTGCACCTCGCCGGCGAGTTCGCCGTCGGTCCGCGCCATCAGCGCCTCGGGGCGAATGCCCAGCGTGACCGCGTCGCCGGGCTGGGCGGCGCCTGGCTCGACCGGCACCTTGAGGCGCACGCCTGAGGCGAGTTCGACCGTGACCCCGGCTGCGTCGCTGCTGGCGATGCGGCCGGGCAGCATGTTCATTCGCGGCGAGCCGATGAAGCCACCGACGAACAGGTTGGCCGGGTGGTGATAGAGCTGCAGCGGCGTGCCGACCTGCTCGACGCGGCCGGCCTGCAGCACGACGATCTTGTCCGCCATGGTCATCGCCTCGACCTGGTCGTGGGTGACGTAGATCATCGTCGCCTGCAGTTCCTCGTGCAGGCGTGCGAGTTCGATGCGCATCTGGCCGCGCAAGGCAGCGTCGAGGTTGGACAGGGGTTCGTCGAACAGGAAGACCTTCGGATTGCGCACGATCGACCGGCCGATCGCGACGCGCTGGCGCTGGCCGCCCGATAACTCCTTCGGTGTGCGGTCGAGATAGGGTCCGAGCTGCAGGATCGCCGCGGCGGCCTCGACCTTGCGGTCGCGCTCGGCCCGCGGGACACGCGCCAGGCGCAGCGCGAAGCCCATGTTCTGGCGCACCGTCATGTGCGGGTACAGCGCGTAGGACTGGAACACCATCGCCAGGCCGCGATCGGCGGGGCCGACATCGTTGACGCGCTTACCGTCGATCGTGAGGTCGCCGGCGGTGATCGCCTCCAGCCCGGCGATCATTCGCAGCAGGGTGGACTTGCCGCAGCCGGAAGGGCCGACGAAGACCACGAATTCGCGGTCCTCGACATCGAGGTCGATGCCCTTGATCGCCTCGACGGCGCCGTAGCTCTTGCGCAGGCCGCGCAGCGTCAGCGTTGCCATGAGGAGCCTCCTATTTGACGGCGCCGAAGGTCAGCCCGCGCACCAGTTGGCGCTGGCTCAGCCAGCCGAACACCAGGATCGGGGCCACGGCTGCGGTCGAGGCGGCCGACAGCTTGGCGAAGAACAGCCCCTCGGGGCTTGAGAACGAGGCGATGAAGGTGGTCAGCGGGGCGGCTCCCGAGGAGGTCAGGTTGAGGCTCCAGAACGCCTCGTTCCAGCACAGGATCAGCGACAGAAGCCCCGTGGAGGCGACGCCGGGCAGGGTCAGCGGCAGCAGCAGGAACCACACCTCGCTCCAGGTGCGGGCACCGTCCATGCGGCCGGCCTCGAGGATCTCGTTCGGCACCTCCTTGTAGAAGGTGAACAGCATCCAGACCACGATCGGCAGGTTCATCAGCGCGTAGATGACGATCAGGCCGAATTGCGTGTCTAGCAGCCCGGCGTTGCGGAACAGCAAGTAGATCGGCACCAGCACGCCGACCGGCGGCAGCATCTTGGTGGACAGCATCCACAGCAGGGTGCCGCGGGTGCGCGGGCTTGGGTGGAACGCCATCGAGTAGGCGGCGGGGATTGCGAAGGCCAGCGCCAGCACCGAGCCGCCGACCGAGATCAGCACGCTGTTGAGAGCGAAGCGCAGGTAGTCCGCCCGCTCCTGAACGTCGATATAGCTCGACAGGCTCGGGCGGAAGATCAGCTGCGGCGGGGTGGCGATGGCGCCGGTCTCGGTCTTGAGGCTGGTCAGCACCATCCAGAAGATCGGGAAGAACAGCAGCAGCGCGATGCCCCAGCCAAGGGCGGTGATCAGGGCGCGTTGGGTGAGGCTGCGCTCCACCGGCTCAGACCTCCAGCCGGCGGGCGATGCTGCGCACCAGGAAGAAGGCGACGACGTTGGCCAGCAGGATCGCGACCACGCCGCCGGCCGAGGCGCCGCCGACATCGAACTGCAGCAGGGCGCGGGCATAGATCAGGAAGGCCAGGTTGGTGGTCGCGTTGCCGGGTCCGCCGGAGGTGGTGACGAAGATCTCGGCGAACACCGTCAGCAGGAAGATGGTCTCGATCATGATGACGACGCTGATGGCGCGACTGAGATGCGGCAGGGTGATGAAGAAGAACTGCGCGACTACCCCAGCGCTGTCCATCCGCGCCGCCTCGCGCTGCTCGTGATCGAGCGACTGTACCGCGGTGAGCAGGATCAGCAGCGCGAACGGCAGCCATTCCCACGACACGATCAGGATGACCGAAGCCATCGGGTATTCGGCGAACCAGTCGATCGGCTCGAAGCCGAAGCCGTGCGCGATGGCGCCGAACACCCCGTAGATCGGGTGCATCATCAGGTTCTTCCAGATCAGCGCCGCGACCGTCGGCATGACGAAGAACGGCGAGATCGCCAGCACGCGCGCGATCCCGCGGCCGGGGAAATCCTGGTCGAACAGCACCGCGAGCAGGGTGCCGAGCCCGACCGTGATCACCAGCACGGAGGCGAGCAGGACCATCGTGTTGCGCAGCGAAACCCAGAAATCCGGATCGGTGACGAGGTAGGCATAGTTGTCGAACCCCGCGAAGCCGCCGACGCTCGGATCGAGCAGGTTGTAGCGCTGGAACGAGAACCAGACCGTCATCACCAGCGGGACGATCATCCACAGCAGCAGGACCGCGACGGACGGCACCACCAGCAGCCGTCCCGCTCGGTTCGATCTTTCCACGGGCGGTGCGGCAGGCGCGCCTGCTTGAACGGCTGGAGCCGTCGCCGTGGACACCTACTTCTTCGGGTAGCCAGCCTGCGCCATGGTGCGTTCGGTCGCCGCCTGGGCGGATTTCAGCGCCTGGTCGACCGTGGTCTGCCCGGTCAGCGTGCCGGCGATGGTCTGGCCGACCTGCGTGCCGATGCCTTGGAACTCCGGGATCGCCACGAACTGGGCGCCGGTGTAGGGCCGCGGCTCGCGTGTCGGTCCCTGCGGCCGGGCCTGCTCGATCGCCGTCTCGACAAACCCCGAGAACGGAGCCGCCTGTTTGTAGTCCGCGTTGGTGTAGGTGGATTTACGCGTGCCGGGCGGCACCGCGACCCAGCCGTTCTGCTGCGCCACCAGCTTTATATAGTCCTTCGACGTCGCCCAGGTAGCGAAGCTGCGGGCCGCTTCCTTGTTCTTCGACGATTCCGGAATGCCAAGGTTCCAGCTCCATAGCCAGGTCGGCGCGGTCGCGAAGTCGCCGGTCGGGATCTGCGCGAAGCCGACCTTGTCGGCGACCTGCGACTGCTTCTTGTCGTACAGCATCCCGCTCGCCACCGACGCGTCGATCCACATGCCGCAATGGCCGGTCGAGAACAGCGC
>JANXRT010000228.1 GCA_025356735.1 Acetobacteraceae bacterium
TCACCTTCACCAACGATGCCTGGGGCGGCACCCCGACCACCGACCGCAACCTTTATGTCGGCTCGATCGACTATGCCGGACACAGCACGCCAGGCGCCACGCTGCTCAGCAACGGCACCCACAACTTCGCCATCGGCTAGAATGCCAGCCCCGTGAAGCCGTGATGCCGGCGGCAGTTGATTTTGCCGCCGGCATGTCACAGCTACGGGGCATGGACCTGACAACCGATACGATGCCTGGCGACTTCGATCTCATTCCGACGGCGACGGGCCCGGCAAGGCCGACCCGCCACGCCGTGGTCATCGGCAGCGGCTTCGGCGGGCTGGCGGCGGCGGTCCGGCTCGGCGCCCGCGGCTACCGCGTCACCATCCTCGAAAAGCTCGATGCGCCCGGCGGCCGCGCCTACGTCCATCGCCAGGACGGCTTCACCTTCGACGCCGGCCCGACCATCCTGACCGCGCCGTTCCTGTTCGAGGACCTCTGGAAGCTCTGCGGCCGGCGGCTGGCCGACGACGTCGAACTCCGCGCGCTCGGCGAATTCTACCAAATCCGCTTCGACGACGGCGAAACCTTCCACTACTCCGGCGATCCCGACGCCATGCGGGCCGAGGTAGCGCGCTTCAGTCCGGCCGACGTCGCCGGCTACGAGCGCTTCATGCGCCTTAGCGAGACCACCTGCCGTATCGGCTTCGAGCAGCTTGGCCACGTCGGCTTCGGCCGGTTCGCCGACATGCTGCGCGTCGCCCCCGACCTGATCCGGCTGGAAAGCTACCGCAGCGTCTTCAGCCTGGTGTCGAAATACATCAAGGACGACCGGCTGCGCGTCGTGTTCAGCTTCCACCCGCTGCTGATTGGCGGCAACCCGCTCAGCGCCAGCTCGATCTACAGCATGATCCCGTCGCTCGAGCGCCAATGGGGGGTGCATTACGCGATGGGCGGCACCGGCCAGCTGGTGCGTGGATTGCTCGGATTGATCGAGGGCCAGGGCGGCCGCATCCGCTACAACGAGGAGGTGGCGGCGATCACCGTCGCTGGCGGCAACGCGACCGGCGTTCGGCTGGCATCCGGCGAGATCGTCGCCGCCGACATCGTGGTGTCGAACGCCGACGCCGCCTGGACCTACGGCAAGCTGCTGCCGGAGTCTGCGAAAAAGCGCTGGAGCAAACGCCGGCTTAAATACTCGCGCTACTCCATGAGCCTGTTCGTCTGGTATTTCGGCACGCAGGGAACATTCCCGGACGTCGCCAACCACACCATCCTGCTCGGCCCGCGCTACCAGGGCCTGCTCACCGATATCTTCCGGCGGAAAATCCTGGCCAAGGATTTCAGCCTCTATCTGCACCGCCCGACCGCCACCGACCCGTCGCTGGCGCCCGAGGGCTGCGACACCTTCTACGTGCTGTCGCCGGTTCCCCACCTTCAAAGCGGCACCGACTGGCGCACGATGGCCGAGCCCTACCGCCAGGCGATCGAGGACCAGCTGGAGGCGACCTTGCTGCCCGGGCTGCGCGACCGCATCGTCAGCTCGCGTGTCACCACGCCGCTCGATTTCCAGGACAGGCTGCTTTCGGTGCACGGCGCCGCCTTCGGGCTGGAGCCGGTGCTGACCCAAAGCGCCTGGTTCCGGCCGCACAACCGCAGCGAGGATATCGGCCGGCTGTTCCTGGTCGGCGCCGGCACCCATCCCGGCGCCGGCGTGCCGGGCGTCCTGTCCTCCGCCCGCGTGCTCGACAGCGTCGTCCCGCATGCCGATGCGCTGATCTGACAGTGTTGAGTCGCGGCGGGATAGTGGGTAGATAACGCGGAACGCGAAAGTACCTGCCCCAAGTCGCCGACGAAGGATTGACGCTGAATGGACTCGATGGAAGTCAACAAGATGCTCGCGGCCACGCTGGTCGCCGGCATCGCCTTCTTCATCACCGGCCTGATCGGCGATCAGCTCGTCAATGTGAGCCCCCTCGGCAAAAGTCCGCTGAAGATACAAGAGGTGGCGGCAACCACAGCCGGGTCCGCGCAGCCCGAGCCCGCGGCACTTCCGGCGCTGGCGCCGTTGCTGGCCAAGGCCGACACCGCCAGCGGTCAGGCGACCGCCCAAAAGGTCTGCTCCGCCTGCCACGTCTTTGTCGCTGACGGAAAGTCGGGCATCGGCCCCAACCTGTACAACGTCGTCGGTCGTGAGCGCGCCTCGGTGCCAGGCTTCAGCTACTCCAACGCGCTCAAGGAAAAAAAGGGCGCCTGGTCATGGGAAGAACTCAACCACTGGCTCTACAAGCCTAGCGCCTACGCTCCGGGCACGCGGATGGGCTATGCCGGGCTGAGCAGCGCGCAGGACCGCGCCAACATCATCGACTACCTGCACACCCTGTCACCCGCGCCACTGCCGCTGCCCAACTAGCGCCGCAGGCAGTAAGCACGGGGCTCTGCCCCATACCCCGCCAAGGGGCCGTCGCCCCTTGTATCCCCTCTACTTAAGAATGCGCCCCGGGGCGCTACCCCGGCGGGGTCAGGGGCGGAGTGGGCAAAGGTTCCGATTTCCGCCTTCGGCGTTTGGAAGGCCCACGGAGGGAGAGCCCCAGGCTTCTTGCCTGCGGCGCCTAGGCCGCGCGTTGCAGGCTGAGTTCCGCCCAGATGGTGGACAGCGCGCCGACCAGGTGTTCGATGTCGGCGTCCGAGTGCAGTGGCGAGGGCGTGATGCGCAGCCGCTCAGTGCCGCGCGGCACCGTCGGGTAGTTGATCGGCTGGACGTAGATCGCGAACTGGTCAAGCAGCCGGTCGCTGATCACCTTGCACAGCACTGCGTCGCCGACCATCACCGGCACG
>JANXRT010000244.1 GCA_025356735.1 Acetobacteraceae bacterium
TGTTCATGCGCACCATCCGCGGCAAGGAGCGGCTGCACGTGCTGTATCGCCGCATTGACGACGCATACCTCGACCCGCTGAACTTTCGCGCCGACAGCCTGCTCGGCGTTCCCGGCCTGTTCGATCTGTACCGCGCCGGCAAGGTCACGATCGTCAACGCCCCAGGCACCGGCATCGCCGACGACAAGGCGATCTACGCCTACGTGCCGGCGATCGTTTCCTTCTACACCGGCGAGAAGCCGATCCTCGAGAACGTGCCGACGTTCCGGTGTTCGATCGCCGACGAGCGTGGCCACGTGCTGGACAATTTGCACGAGCTGGTGGTCAAGGAGGTGCATGGCTCGGGCGGCTACGGCATGCTGATCGGCCCCCACGCCAGCCGGCGCGAGCGGCTGGACTTCGCCGAGCGCATCCGCGCCCGCCCCGGCAACTACATCGCCCAGCCGACGCTCGCCCTTTCGACCTGCCCGTCGCTCTGCCCGGAGGGCGTCGCCCCACGCCATGTTGATCTCCGCCCGTTCGTCCTGGTCGGCGACCGGGTGCGTGTGACCCCCGGCGGCCTGACCCGCGTCGCCCTCAAGCGCGGCTCGCTGGTGGTCAATTCCAGCCAGGGCGGCGGCACCAAGGATACTTGGGTGTTGGAGGACTGAATGCTGGGCCGCACCGCCGCCAACCTCTTCTGGATGTCGCGCTACATGGAGCGGGCTGAGAATATTGCGCGATTGACTGAGGTCGGCCACCGCGTTTCGATGACCCCGGACGTCGGCAGCGGCTACCGCGAGGAGTGGCTGTCCACCCTTGCGGCCGCCGGCTGCCTCGACGCGTTCCGCGCCCGCCACCCCAAGATGACCCCGGCCAACGTGCAGAACTTCCTGCTGTTCGACCGCGCCAACCCATCCTCGATCGCCACCTGCATCGAGGCCGCCCGCCATAACGGCCGCTCCGTGCGCAGCTCGGTGACCAGCGAGATGTGGGAGGCGCTGAACTCCACCTGGATCGAGTTCTCCGCCTTTCGCCCGGCCGATGTCGGCCCCGGCAAGCTGACCGAGCTGCTCGACTGGGTACGCCAGCATTCGGCGCTGTTCCGCGGCGCCCTGTCCGGCACCTTTCTACGCGACGAGGGCTTCCACTTCGCCGAACTCGGCGCCTTCATCGAGCGCGCCGACAACACCGCGCGCATCCTCGACGTCAAGTACAGCGTGCTGCTGCCGACCAACGAGGCGGTCGGCGGCGAGCGCAACCTGTACCAGTGGGAAACCATCCTGCGCTCGGTTTCGGCGCACAAATCCTACCGCCACGTCTATCACGACCGCTATCGCCCCCATAACGTCGCCGACTTCGTCATCCTGCGGCGCGAGATGCCGCGCAGCCTGCGCTTCTGCATGGACCGGGTGGAACGCTCCGCATCCTCCCTCGCGGAAATGACCGGCGGCGGCGCAACCTCCCGCCCGCTCGCCGAGGCGGCGCGCAACGCGCTATGCGCCGGTGCCATGGATGCCATCTTCCGCCAGGGCCTGCATGAATTTCTGACCGAGTTCCTCAACGGCAACGCCGCCATCGCCGACGCGGTCGCTGAAGACTTTCATTTTGTCTGAAACGAGTTGTCGAGAATGCGCATCGCCATCACCCATATCAGCGAGTACAGCTATGAGGGACCGCGCGCGCCCACCGTGCAGGCGCTGCGCCTGACGCCTGCCCCAGTGCGCGGCCAGACGGTGGAATCCTGGCAGGTCATCGCCCCCGGCCACGCCACCGCCGCGCGCTACACCGACGGCTTCGGCAACGAGGTCCATCTTGTTGCCGCGCCCGGCGACCTTGAAATGATTCGGGTCGAAGCCGCCGGCGTGGTCGAGACCAGCGATCTCGGCGGCGTCGCCGGCTTCACCACCGAGGCGGTCACCCGCGGCGCCTACCTCCGGCCGACCGCGCCCACCGCATCCAGCCCGGCCATCGAGGCGTTCGCCCGCGCCGAGCTCCGCGACACCAGGCTCGCGACGTTGCACGGGCTGATGGAGGCGGTGCATGGCCGCGTCGCCTACGTCACCGACAGCACCGACGCCCACACCACCGCCGCCGCCGCCTTCGAGGCCCGGCGCGGAGTCTGCCAGGACCACGCCCACATCTTCATCAGCGCCGCCCGCGTTCTCGGCATTCCCGCCCGCTATGCGACGGGCTACCTGCTGCTCGATGATCACACCGACGCCCCCGCTCATCATGCCTGGGGCGAGGCGTTCGTCGACAACATCGGCTGGATCGGCTTCGACGCCGCCAACAACATCTGTCCGATCGACACGTATGTCAGATTGGGCGCCGGGCTGGACGCTGTCTCCGCCGCCCCAATCCGTGGCATCCGGCGTGGATCGGGTCGCGAAACCCTGACCGTCACCGTCGAGGTCCGCGCGCTCGAAAGCCAGATCCAGACGCAAAGCCAAAGCCAGTCATGACCTACTGCGTCGGCCTCCGCCTCGACCAGGGCCTGGTGTTCGCCTCCGACACCCGCACCAACGCCGGCTTCGACAACATCGCCGTATTTCGAAAAATGCATGTTTGGGAACGCCGCGCCGACCGCGTCATCGTGCTGCTCTCGGCCGGGAACCTCTCGGTCTCCCAATCCGTGGTCTCGAAGCTGAACGAGGCGATCGATGCCGCCCTGCAGACCCGCGCCTTCGAGACCACGACGCCATCAATCAACAGCTGCGACACCATGTTCCAGGTCGCCCGCATGGTCGGCGAGGCGATCCGGGAAGTCCGCGCCGTCGATGGCCGCGCCCTGGAGGAAGGCGGCAGCCGCTTCTCCGCCTCCTTCATCCTCGGCGGCCAGATCCAGAACGAGCCGCCCCGGCTGTTCCAGATCTACTCCGAAGGCAACTTCATCGAAGCCACCAAGGATACCCCGTTCTTCCAAATCGGCGAGCACAAATACGGCAAACCCATCCTCGACCGCGTCAGCCGCCCCGACATGACCCTCGGCGAGGCCGCCAAGGCCGTACTGCTGAGCTTCGACAGCACGTTGCGGTCCAACCTTTCGGTCGGCATGCCGATCGACCTGCTGCTCTACACCCGCGACACCCTCAAGCTCGGCGAACAACGCCGCATCGCCGCCGACGACGAGTACTTTCGGCGTTTGTCCAATGGTTGGGCCGACGGCCTGCGCGATGCGTTCGACAGCATCGAAAGCTATGCGCCGGAGCGGGAGTAAGAAAGCTTGGGCTCTCCCTCCGCAGGCATTCCAACTGCTCGAAGATGAACAGCCGGAACCTTTGCCTGCCACGCCCAAACCCGCCCCCACGTTCAAGCATGAGGGCCGTCGCCCCTTGTATCCCCCACACTTAAGTTAGGCGCCCCGGGGCGCTAGCCCGGCGGGGTTTGGGGCAGAGCCCCTTGCGTATCCGAGCAGGTAACGGATTGAACCGGATATCGCGGCACATTCCGGTCGTCGGAAACAAACACAAGATCCTCTGCGATCGCCTGCGCCATCAGCAGGTGATCGAACGGGTCACGGTGATGCATCGCTAACCCGCCAAGCGCCACAAGATGCGCTGTGCCGACATCGAGCCGCGTAAATCCGCTGCGTCGAACTTCATCCACGATTTGCCCGATGTCGGCCTCCAGCTTCCCGACCCGCACTTTCACTACGATCTCCCAAAGCGACACCACGCTGACAACAACGTCGTTGCCTGGGTCCTCGATCCTGTCCCGGATTGCCCGACCAAGCCGGTCATCATCCGTCAGCCACCAAAGCAAAGCATGGGTGTCGAGCAGCAGCCTCAACTCTCCTCGCCCTCCATCGCCGCCAACACGTCCGGCGGCAGCGTGTCGAAGTCTGGCGCCAGGTGAATTTTTCCCCGCAACGCACCCGCCCGGCGACGAGGCGGCTCCGCGCCCGGCGGCGGACGAATTTCGGCAAGCACCTGGTCATGTGACATCACTAGAAACGACGCGCCTTGCCGAGTTTGGCGCAAGAACCCGGCCAGGTTGCCGCGAAACTCACGCATCCCCACCCGCCGCGGCTCCCGTGCCTTCTCGTCCCGCTCCGGATCAGCCATGACGTACCAAGAATGTGAACACGATTTATGTACACAAACTACGATCCGGCGTCAACGACAAATGGAATGTTCGGGCCAACCGACGTTCGGTGGCGCTACGCTCCTCAGGCATCAGTTCACGTTGTCCCGCTGCATGCCCAAATTGACATCAAAGAATTTCAACGCGGCGTTTCCGATGTATTCGTGCAACTTGGCGCGGCCGATGCCCGGCGCATCGATGCAGGCCTCAGGCCACGTGTCCCGTCCCAGCGCATCGCACTCATTGACGAAAATCTCGTGATCGACCAGCCCAGGCAGCACGTCGAGCCTGGCATGTGGCACGTATTGCGCCGCGAACTCCGAATTATCCTTGGGCGGCGCCTGCGTGTCCCGTGCGCCGACGATGATGTGGGTCGGGATCGTCAGCCGCCGCCCGGCCGCGTCCATGCCGAACCCCGGCATGAAATAGACCATGTGGTAAGGGATTGAGGCGCTGTCCCGAGGTGCTGCCGGATGGAACATCGTGAACGCCAGATGCCGCCCGTCGGCAGGATCGACATATTCCACCTGCTTCATCCCAACCGGATACGAACCGCCTGCCGTCGCAGGTTGGGCGGATGCCTGTCCACCCCCGATCACCAGGCCACAACAGATTGCAATCAGACATACGCTCCGAACAAACCAAACCGGGCCCATGCACGGCGCTTGGTACAGCGCCGGACCGTTTCTTTCGTGCGCATCCGTTTTCCCCGATCGCATCAGCTTTCCGCCACCTATACCAACCATCCTGAAAGCGGCAGAGCTTCATGAAGAGGCCAAGGACAGCCGTGAAGCGATCGATCCGCCCGCGAAACGCGGAACCATACCGCCACCCGAAAGCATTCTGAAGGCGCTGGACCGCAAGGCCCGCACGCAAAGCGGCGACAGCAACATCGGAAATTCGCCAGGCCGGGTTGCCCGGGGAGGCAGAAATGCCGCGACAGCCAAACTGTGCCGCGATCATCGTGGCGGACGCGGCCAACCGGGCTGCTGCGGTCAACGCGGCGGCGGCGGCGATCGCGAAGGACGGTGCGGCCCTGGTGCGGGTCGGCAATCCTCTCAGCGCGCCGCTCACCCTGCGGCGCCTGTTGATCCAAGTTGACCCGGCCGAGGCGTGGAAGGACAGCGAAGAAGACGAAGAAGCGCAGCTCTGCCAGCTTCTGGAACGCCGTGCCGCCGTGGGCCCCGTCGTGCTGGTCATCGAGCAGGCGGAGACGCTGGAGCCTGCCGCCTTGCTCCCGCTGCAGCGGCTTGCCAGCAACACCGGCTCCATAAAACTCCTGTTTTTCGGCAAGCCTACCTTCTGGTCGTTGCTGGAGGGCGCCGGCCTCACACCACTCCGCCGGGCTCTGAATGCGCCGGAAACCAAGCGCCTGGCGGTAATGCCCGAGCCGGAGGCTGTCTTCCCGGCGTTCCCGATCGAGCCGCAACCCCCTGCCTCCGCTTGGCCGGTCGTGCCGGAGGAGCCACCGGCCGCCGTCACGCCGATGACGGAGCGATGGATCGCGGCGCCCCGGCGATCCCGCCGGCGATGGTGGATCGGTGGTCTCGTCGGGTTGTTCGTCACTTTCCTGGCGGCGGCCGTACTGGCGCCGGGCGGCCTGTTCTACCGTGCCACGCCGCAGCAGGCGATTTGGACGCAGGTCGTGACACCGGCGCAGCCATCGCCGCGGCAGGATCGGCCGTTGGCGGTGCAACCGCCGCCATCCGTGCCGGAAGGCCGAACCCGGTCACGGCAGGCCCCGGCGCCATCCCTGCCCGACGACGCCTCGCCGGCCGCGGGACCGAATAAGGATGCCTTGGCCGAGGCACAACGCGGCACCCGGTTTGATCCGCCCCGGGCCGCACCACCCCAGGGCGCTCCCTTTGGGACCTCCCAATCAGGCGGCCGTGTCGTCATCCACTACCGTGAACAGCTGGCAACCAGCGAGGCGATCAGCCGCCTGATGGCGGAAGCCGCGCCGCTGGCCGCCAGGGTGCAGACGCGCGTGGTCGCCGACACGCCCTCTGCCGCGGAAATACGCTTCTTCCATCCGGAGGATGGTTCCCGCGCACGCCAACTCGCCAATGCGCTGCATGGCGGCGCGAGCAACTGGCAGGTGCGGGATTTCAGCTTCTATCATCCCAGCCCCTCAGCCGGCACGGTCGAGGTCTGGGTGCCGAGGTAGTCCCCCCCCCGACGCTAATGGGCTTCACAAGTAGGATTTTCTCGGCACGCTGCATGAGGAGATTTTAAATGAAAACCAGCAGATACAGCGACCCGTTGATCCTTTCGATCCTGCGTCAGGCCGAGGGCGGTATTGCGGTGGCAGAGCTGTGCCGTGAACACGGCATGAGCAATGCGTCGTTCCACAAGTGGCGGGCGAAGTTTGGCGGGATGGACGCTTCGATGATTACCCAAATGAAGACCATCGAAGACGAGAACCGACGGCTCAAAAAATGTTCGCCGAGTTGAGCATGCAGAATGAATTGCTCAAGGAGGCTCTTGGGAAAAAATAGACCGGCGATCTCAACGCCGCGAGATGGCCGGAACTGCAGCGGCGCGGCAAGGGGTCAGCATTGCGCTGGCCTGCCGAACCTTTGGGGTCAGCGAGACCTGCTTTCGCTACAGCCCGAAGCTAAGCGATGAAAACGAGCGCATTGCCGATCTGCTGATCGGGCTGACCCAGGCCCACAAGACATGGGGGTTTGGCCTGTGCTTCCTGTATCTGCGTAATGTGCAGGGGCATGGCTGGAACCACAAACGTGTCTATCGCATCTACCGCGAGCAGGAACTGAACCTGCGGATCAAACCCAGGAAGCGTTTGAAACGCGACAAGCCCGACGCCTTGGCCGTGCCGGAGAGCCCGAACCTGGTCTGGTCGATGGACTTCATGGCCGACCGGTTGGGGGATGGCAGGGCGTTCCGTCTGCTGAACGTGCTGGATGATTTCAATCGCGAGGGGCTGGGCATTGAGGTGGACTTTTCGCTGCCTGCCGAGCGGGTGATCCGCAGCCTTGACCGCATCATTGAATGGCGGGGCAAACCCGGCGCCATCAGGATCGATAACGGACCTAAATATATTAGCTCAAAGTTGAAAGGGTGGGCCAAGAAACAAAACATCAGCTTACAGCATATCCAGCCGGCTCAGCCGCAGCAGAACGCCTACATCGAGCGCTACAATCGCACCGTCAGACACGAGCGGCTGG
>JANXRT010000246.1 GCA_025356735.1 Acetobacteraceae bacterium
TGATGGCCGCGACCGAGGTCCGCCAGGGCACCATGACCGTCGGCCGGTTCGTCCTGGTCAACACCTACCTGATGCAACTCTACCAGCCGCTCAACATGCTCGGCTTCGTCTATCGCGAGATCAAGCAGGGCCTTGTGGACATGGAGCAGATGTTCCAGTTGCTGCGAGTGGAGCGCGAGGTCGCCGACAGTCCCGGCGCGCAGCCGTTGCGGGCTGGCGGCGCCGCGCTGGCGTTCGAGGATGTGCGTTTCGGCTACCGGCCAGACCGTGAAATCCTCAAGGGCGTCAGCTTCACGGTTCCCGCCGGCGGCAAGCTTGCCATCGTCGGGCCGACAGGCGCGGGCAAATCCACCATCAGCCGGCTGCTGTTCCGCTTCTACGACGTGACCGATGGCCGTGTGACGATCGACGGCAAGGACATCCGCGACGTGACCCAGGACAGCTTGCGCGCCGCCATCGGCGTGGTGCCGCAGGACACCGTGCTGTTCAACGACACCATCCGCTACAACATCGGCTATGGCCGACCGGACGCAACCCAGGACGAGATCGAGGCCGCGGCGCGCGCCGCCCAGGTCCACGACTTCGTCCTGAGGTTGCCCGAAGGCTACGACACAAGGGTCGGCGAGCGCGGCTTGAAGCTGTCGGGCGGCGAGAAGCAGCGCGTCGCCATCGCGCGCACCATCCTCAAGAACCCCCGTATCCTGATCCTGGATGAGGCCACCAGCGCGCTCGACACCGGCACCGAGCAGGACATTCAAATCGCGCTGCGGGCAGTCTCAAGGCATCGCACCACCGTGGTGATCGCGCACCGGCTGTCCACCGTGATCGACGCCGACGAGATCCTCGTCCTCGTCGACGGCCAGGTCGCCGAGCGCGGCAGCTACGCCGAGCTGCTGGCGTCCGGCGGCGTGTTCGCGCGGATGTGGCTGATGCAGGCGGAACAGCAGGGGGATGCGGGGCTTATCCTGCCGGAACCGGCGATCGCCGGGCACGACTGAACCAGGGGAGGACGAGTCATGACCGGCCAGCAGCCACCACCCGCCGACCTCGGCCATGCCGGCTCCGTGGTCGACAAGGCGATCGAGTACATGACCGGCCAGAACATAGCACCGCTGGCGATCGCCTCGGCGCTGCTCGGTGCCGCGGTCAGCCTGCTATCGCGCTCGATACCCGACGAGCACGTGGTGCAGATACTCAACAACGCCATCGACAGTGTCCGCGCCGGCGAACTTCACGAAGCGAAGTAGCAAGGTTGGGGCATAGGGCCCCATGCTTGCCTTGACGTATCCAGGCACATTCGCCATAAGGCGCGTCTTCCAATCAATTCGATCGAGGTTCCACGCGATGGCTCGCCGCTGCGAAATCACAGGCAAGGGTGTCCTGTCTGGCAACAACGTCAGCCACGCCAACAACAAGACCCGTCGCCGGTTCCTGCCCAATCTGCAGCAGGTCTCGATGCTGTCGGACATTCTCAACGCCACGGTGCGGATGCGCGTTTCCACCCGCGCGATGCGCACGGTGGAGCATAACGGCGGCATCGACGCCTTTCTGTTGACCACGCCGAACCGCGACCTGCCGGAAGAAGCCCAGGCCCTCAAGCGCCGCATCGTGCGCGCCAAGGCCAAGCAGGACGCCAAGGCCGCGGCCTGAGGGCTAAACGCCGGCGGTCTGCCGGCTCGCCGCGCCCAGCCGGCGGGCGGCATCACCGGCCATCGCCACCGGCAGCCCGGCGAAACCCATCACTAGCCCCGCCTTCGCCGACCCGCCGGAATGGTAGGCGCCCAGCGGTGCCACGGCGAGCCCGCGTGAATGGCAGGCTGCCACCATCGCCGCCTCGTTCATTCCGGGCGGCAGCATCGCCACCTGGTGCAGGCCGCCGGGAGCCTGCACAGGCGCGAGCGCGGGTGCGTGCCGCGCCATCGCCGCCAGCAGCGCCACGCGGCGGCGGGCATATTCGGTTCGCATCCGACGGATATGCGGCGCCAACTGCCCATCGCGCATGAATTCGGCCAGCACCGCCTGGGTCAGCCCGCCAGTGCCGCGGTCGCTCAGCGCGTGCAACCGCACGAAGGCTGCGACTAACGGTGGCGGCACCACCATGAAGCCGACGCGCAAGGCCGGCGCCAGCGTCTTGCTGAAGGTGCCGCAATAGATCACTCGGCCGGCCGGATCGAGTGCGGCAAGCGGCGGCAGCGGCTTGCCCTCCCACCGGAACTCCGAGTCGCAATCGTCCTCAAGCACCCAGGCACGGGCGCGGCTCGCCCAATCCAGCAGCGCCAGCCGCCGTCCGATCGGCAGCGCGCCGCCCAACGGCGTGGCGTGGGACGGCGCCACCAGCGCAAGCCGCGCGCAGGGCGCGGCGCGAATGCCAGCGGCGACGTCGATCCCGTCCGCGTCGCTGGGCACAGGCACGATTGCGATGCCGGCCGACAGCAGCGCGCCGCGCCCGGCAATGTAGCCGGGATCCTCGACCCAGGCGCGGTCGCCCGGATCGAGCAGCAATTCGGCGGCAAGCCGAAGCCCCTGCTGCGTGCCGGAGGTGACGATGATGGTCTCCACGTCCGCGATCAGCCCGCGGGTCACCGCAAGGTGCGCGGCGATCTGTGTCCGCAACGACAGCAGGCCCTGCGCCGGCGGATAGGAGGCGATTTCGGGTGCCATCGTCTTCAGCACCCGTGCGCTGCAGCGCAGCCAGGCGGCGGCCGGAAACAGGTCTGGCGCCGGCACGCCGGGCGTCAGCAGCGGGAACGCCCCCAGCGTGCCAGGGGTTGCGGAGACCGGCAGTCCGGCCAGCGCCATGCCGCGCCGCGACAGCGACAGGGCGGCTTCACGCGGCGGGCTGGCCGACACGGGTGCCGCGTCCGGCAGGTCGGAGGTGACGTAGGTTCCGCTTCCGGCGCGCGCCTGGACGTAGCCCTCCGCCGCCAGCCGCTCATAGGCCAGCACCACCGTCTGGCGCGCGACGCCGGCCTCGTCGGCGAAGGCGCGCGTTGCGGGAAGGCGCGATCCGGCGGCGAAGGTGCCGGCCAGGATGCCCCGGCGGAGTTGGTCGAACACGATCTGCTGGCGGGATTGGTCTGTTGGATACACGTCGATTGGAACTTCACGTTGGACCAATTCAAGCCTAGAGCCTGGTCACACACGCTGCAACAGGGTTCCGCCATGTATGTCCGCGCCGTCTTCGCCGAAACCGATCCGCTCCGCATCCGGGCACTCGTTCGCGACAACCCGTTCGCGCCCCTGATCACGCACGGCTCCCGCGGCATCGAGGCGTCGCATGTGCCATTTTACCTGCTCGAGAATGACAGCGCCGCTGGATTCGAGCTTCAGGCACACCTGTCAGCCGGCAACCCGCAATGCGACGCGCTGGACGGCGCTGAGGCGCTAGCGGTGTTCGGCGGCCCGCACGCCTACATCGCGCCCGGCTGGTACAAAACCCAGCCCGCGGTGCCGACCTGGGACTATTGCGTCGTGCACGTTACCGGGCGGTTGCGCCCGATGACCGACGAAGCGGCGATGATGGGGCTGATGCGGGCGCTGTCGGTGGCCGATCCGGCCGGCTTCGATGTCGATGCGCTGGCACCCGATTACCGCGGCCGCATGATGGCCGGCATCCGAGCGTTCACGCTGGAGCCGGTTCGTGTGGAGGCGCAGTGGAAGCTTAGCCAGAACCGCTCGCAGGAGGACAAGGCAGCGGTTGTCGTGGCGCTACGGGGGCGAGGGGAGGTTCGGGTTGCCGATGAGATTGAAGCAGGCATGGGGCTCTGCCCCAAACCCCACCGGGGGAGCGCTCCGGGGCGCATCACTTAAGTGAAAGGACACAAGGGGCGACGGCCCCTTGGCAGAGCCCCGGCCTTCTAGAAGCCTTCGCGTTCCAGCCGCTTGCGCTCCATCTTGCGGGCACGGCGGACAGCCTCGGCGGCTTCGCGGGCGCGGCGTTCCGACGGCTTCTCGAAGTGCCGGCGCAGCTTCATTTCACGAAAGATGCCCTCGCGCTGCATCTTTTTCTTGAGCGCCTTGAGCGCCTGGTCGACATTGTTGTCACGAACGAGAACCTGCACTGGGCCGCCATCTCCTGCTGCGCCGACATCCCCGACGATCGGGAACATGAAAACACGCCCGTGGCCGGCTCCCGGCTCGGGGAAGGCCCTATACCATGGGCCGCCGGGAACACAAACCCGATTTCACCTGTTCGCTCGTTAGTGTTACCGGAAGCAGGCCGTTCGAACCTTTAGCGGGAGCCAACCATGGCCATATTGAAGATCGCCCGGATGGGCCACCCGGTGCTGCTGGCGCGATGCGAGCCCGTCGGCGATCCGGGCAGCGCGGAGATACGCCGGCTGGTCGCCGACATGTTCGAGACGATGGAGGACGCCCAGGGCGCCGGGCTGGCGGCGCCGCAGGTCCACGTGCCGCTGCGGCTGTTCGTGTTCCGCGCCGTGCCGGACCGGCTGAGCGGCGACGAGGAGGATGTGCCGATGCCCAACACCGTCGTGATCAATCCCGAGATCGAACTGCTGACGAACGATCGCGTGCTCCGCTGGGAAGGCTGCCTGTCAATTCCCGGTCTGCGCGCCGCGGTGCCGCGCGCGCCGCGCATCCGCTACACGGGGGTCGATTGCGACGGCAACCGCGCCGAGCGCGTCGTTTCCGGCTTCCATGCCGGCGTCGTGCAGCACGAATACGATCACCTCGACGGCATACTCTACCCGATGCGGATGAAGGACTTTTCCTTGTTTGGCTTCAACGAGGAACTGTCCCGCGTCCCACGTCCTGCCCCAACCGGAGCCTGAGCCATGATCCAGCCGCCCGAGCGCCTGCCCGACCGTGATGCGGCGATCGACGCGATGCTGCCGCATGTGCCGTTCGACGGCTGGAGCCGGCGCGCCCTTGCCCAGGGCTTGGCCGACATCGGCCAGCCGGCCGACGACGCCGAGCTGCTGTTTCCCGGTGGCGCCACTGACATGGTGGAAGTCTATGCCGACCTCGCCGACCGCCGCATGGAGCAGGCGGCAGCCGACTCGGGCGTCATCGACCTGCGGCTCAGCCAGCGGGTTCGCGCCGTGATCGCGCTGCGGCTGGAGGCGAGCCGGCCGCACAAGGAGGCGGTCCGCCGCGGGCTTGCGATCCTGGCGCTGCCCGGCAACGCCCGCGCCGCCGCCGCCGTCACAGCCCGTACGGTGGATGCGATCTGGCACGCCAGCGGCGACATCTCGTCGGATTTCTCCTGGTACACCAAGCGCGCCATCCTGGCCTCGGTCTATGGCGCCACGCTGCTGTTTTGGCTGCGCGACGACAGCGAAGGCGATGCCGACACGCTGGCCTTCCTCGATCGCCGGCTGGCCGGCGTCGCTCGGATCGGCAAGCTGCGGGGCGAGGCCTCGAAGACGCTGCGCCGACTGCTGCCCTGGCCGACCGCCGCCTGAACCGAGATGCCGAACGTCCGCGTCAACCACACCACGGAATACCGCTACCACTCCGCAGTCACGCTGATGCAGCACCGGCTGATGCTGCGGCCGCGCGACAGCCATGACCTCGGCCTGCTCGACGCGACCCTCGGCATCACGCCGGCGCCGGCCCGCACGCGGTGGGCGCACGACGTGTTCAGCAACTCCGTGGCCCTGGTGAACTTCTCCGACGTGCCGACCCGGCTTCTGCGCATCGTCTCCGAACTCGACCTGGAGCACTATCCGACACGGCTCGACCTCCCCGTCGATCCGCAGGCGGAGACCTACCCGTTCAGTTATGCGCCGGAGGAGCAGCCGGACCTGGCGCCGATGATCGCCACCTACCAGTCCGATCCGGATGGCGGGGTGCTGGAATGGGCGCGCAGCTTCCTGAGCTCGACCGGCGCCACGCCGACGCTGGACATGCTGGTGGCGATGACCCAGGCGATCCGCGCCGACTTCACCTACCGGGCGCGCGAGAGCGAGGGCACCAACCCGCCGGGTGTCACGTTGCGCACTGGGCAAGGTGCCTGCCGCGATTTCGCGCTGCTGATGATGGAGGCGGTGCGCTCGCTCGGCTTCGCCGCGAGGTTCATCACCGGCTACCTTTATGACGAGGCGCGGGCGGAAGCCCTGGAGGCGAACGGCACCGGGCGCATGGTCGGCGGCGGCGCCACCCACGCTTGGTGCGCGGTCTATCTGCCGGGTGCCGGGTGGGTCGAGTTCGATCCGACCAACGGTCTGATCGCCGGGCGCAACCTGATCCGCGTCGCCGCCGCCCGCACGCCGGGCCAGGCGTTGCCGGTCGCGGGCCGGTTCATCGGACCGCCCGGCGCTTTTGCCAACCTGAAGGTAAACATCGAGGTGACGGTTGGAAACAAGTCGGTGCTGACCGCCTAGATAGCCGCAGCTACAGCAGGATGCAGGCTTCCTCAAACGACAGCCGGGGCGACCGGGGAAACAGGCCGGATGGATCGCCATGGCCGAGGTTGACCAGGAAGTTCGAACGCCAGCCGCGATCCGCGAGGAAGATCTCGTCCACCTTGGCGTTGTCGAAGCCCGACATCGGCCCGGCATCCAGCCCGAGCGAGCGCGCGGCCAGGATCAGGTAGGCGCCCTGCAGGGTGCCGTTGCGGAATGCCGTGGTGGCGGCCAAGCCCTCGTTGCTGGTAAACCAGTTCTTCGCATCGAGGTTGTGCGGGAACAGGGTCGGCAGCTTGTCGTAGAAGCGCGGATCGTAGGCGACGATCACCACCACCGGCGCCGACAGCGTCTTTTCCAGGTTGCCGCCGGACAGCGCCGGCGCCAGCCTGTCACGCGCCTCTCTCGTATGCAGGAACAGGAAGCGCGCCGGCGAGCAGTTGGCCGAGGTTGGGCCGAACTTCACCAGGTCGTAAAGCTCGCGCAAGGTTTCGACTGAAACCGGCTCGTCGGTCCATTTATTGGCGCTGCGCCCATGGTTGAACAGCACGTCATGCGCCGAGCCATCGATCCGCCGGGTCTTGGCCACATCTGCGGGCTCGATCGCCGTTGCCTGGCTCGGGTGTTCGCCAGCCTCGCCCGCAGACGTCTCGCCCACGGTCAGAAATCCACCTGCTCGACGCCCACCACCTCAGGCACGTAGTGGCGCAGCATGTTCTCGATGCCGTGCTTCAGCGTGGCGCTGGAGGACGGACAGCCGGAGCAGGCGCCCTGCATGTGCAGCTTGACCACGCCATCGCGAAAGCCGCGGAACACGATGTCGCCGCCGTCCCCAGCCACGGCAGGCCGCACGCGGGTATCAAGCAGCTCCTTGATCTGGGCGACAACTTCGAAATCCTCGGGCAGCACATCCTCGTCGAGTTCGTTCTCATCACCCTCGATCACCGGCCGGCCGGCGACGAAATGCTCCATGATGGCGCCGAGCACCTGCGGCTTCAGCGCCTGCCACTCGGTGTTGTCCGACTTGGTGATGGTGACGAAATCGCCGCCGAGGAACACCCGCGTGACGCCGGGCAGCGTAAAAAGCCCGGTGGCCAACGGGCTGCGGCTGGCGGCTTCCTCGTTGGCGAAATCGGCGGTGCCGGCGCCCATCACGTCAAGGCCCGGCAGGAACTTCAGGGTCGCCGGATTGGGCGTGGACTCGGTCTCGATGAACATGGTTGCCCTCGTCATTCGAATGCGGACGGTGTTTGTCCTGTAAGCTCCTACATCGGCGTTTCAGCCCAAAAAGGCAAGGGTCGCCGGCTCACTCGATCCGGGTCCAGGTGCCGGCATACAGCACCGGGCCGGTCGGCAGCCCGGTTGGCGAGCCGCCTCGCGGCTCCAGGCTGACCAGCAGCTGGGTGCGCTCGGCGGGCAGGTCGGCCAGGGCGATGCGGCGCCCTGCGGCGGGCAGCAGGCCGAGCGAAACCGGGCGAGTGGCGCCGGCCGGCAGCGACCAGAGCTCAAGGTCCCTGTCCGTCGGCACCGCGGCACTGGCCAGCGGACGAATGTCGATGGCGCCCGAAACGGCCTCGGCCAGGAACGCCGGCGCCGGGCTGCCGGCCGCCGCCAGCACGGCGACGCCGCGCGCGGTCGGCTGGTGGCCGAAATAGGCGATCCCGGCGAACATCGCGGCCAACGCCAGGCACCCGGCCGACACCGCCCGCCAGAGGCCGATCTGACGACGCATCCGGGCTTCGGGCGCCGCCGCACGGGGTCGCTGGTCTGGATTTTCGGCAACCGTGGTGAGTACGGTGCCGGCGGCGATCCGACGCCACAGGTCGGGCGGCGCGGACACGGCCTCGACGGCCGCGGCCAGCGGCGCCAGCCGCGCCTGCCAGGCGGCGATTGCCGCCGCGAGCTCCGGATCGGCCGCCGCACGAGCCGCGATTCCGCGCGCCTCGACATCGCTCAGCACGCCGAGCACGTACTCGCCGGCATCCAGATCGCGGTCGGTCGGGTTATCGCTCATGCACGCTGTCCGCGATCGGAACCGTCGGGTTCCAGGCAGCCGCGCAACCCGGCCAGGCCGCGGCGGATCGCCGACTTCACCGTGCCGAGCGGCATCGTCAATCTCTGCGCCAGTTCCTGGTGCGTCAGCCCATCGAGGAAAGCCAGCATGACCAGCCGGCGCTTGTCGGCGTCCAGCCCCTCCAGGCACCGGCGCAGGGCGGCCGCCTCGGCACTGCCGACCAGCCGGGCCAGCGCGTTCGGCTCGTCATCCTCGATCTCGGGCAGCTCCAACCCTGAAATCTCGCGCGAGCCGAGGCGGATCAGGTCGAGGGCGCGAAACCGCACGATGCCGGTCAGCCAGCCCTCGGCGCTGCCGCGCTCCGGATCGAAGCTGGCCGCCTTCTGCCAGACGTTGACGAAGGCATCCTGCAGCGCGTCTGCGGCCAAGGCGGGCTGGCGGGTGATGCGCAGCGCGATGCCGTAAAGCCGGGACGACTGGCGCTCATAAAGCTGCCGCAGCGCCACCGGATCGCGCTCGGCGCAGCGTGCCAGCAGGTGCTCGGCCGAAACGGAAGCGGAATTGTCCGGCTGGCTTGGATCGGTCAGGACGGCCTCGAAGACGAAGAAGGGAAAGCCGCGCGCAAAGCCGCGATTCCGTGGACGAGGCGGAGAATAGCGCGATCGCGGGTGCGGCAACAAGCAAGCGGCAGAGGGTGACAGGGTGCGCATGGCAGGACTACGCCTGGACGAGCCAGGCAGATGCAGGGGTGAAACGATCCTTGTTGCAACCCATGGTTGAATTATTCTTCTCATACATGCGACGGCGTGTATAGATGGCACGGCACCCTCCAGCCCGGATGCCATGCTGTTCAACTCCTACCCGTTCCTGTTCGCGTTCCTGCCGGTGGCCTTGCTGGGCTATTTCGCCGCCGGCCGGCACTCCGCCGGCACCGCCATGGGCTGGCTGGTGCTCGCATCGCTGCTGTTCTATGCGGCCTGGAACCCGGCCTTCCTGCCGCTGCTGGCCGGCTCGATCCTGCTCAACTTCTCGATCTCCCGCGCCATCCTGGCGGCGGCTTCCCGCTGGCACGGATGGTGGCTTGGGCTGGGGCTCGGGCTGAACCTCGCCTGCCTGCTGCACTTCAAATATCTTGGCGCGACGCTGGCGATGCTGGCCCGGTGGCATGTCATGGATGTCGCCTTCGCCGACCCGATCCTGCCGCTCGGCATCAGCTTCTTCACCTTCCACCACATTATGTATCTTGTTGATCTCGGCCGCGGGAAAGCCCCAACCTACCCGATCGATCGCTTTGCGCTCTACATCTGCTTCTTTCCGCAAGCGATCGCCGGCCCAATCGCGCGATGGAACGAAGTTATTCACCAGTTCGGCCAAAGGGCGTTCACACCTGGTTGGGAGCGACGCTGCGCGATAGGCGCGACGTTGATCGTGCTGGGGCTTTTGCAGAAGATTGTCATTGGCGATCCGCTCG
>JANXRT010000274.1 GCA_025356735.1 Acetobacteraceae bacterium
GCCTGAAGACCCGGCGCACGCTGAGCGTCGAGGGCCGCGACTACGAGTATTTCTCGATCGCCGCCGCCGAAAGCGCCACCGGCGACGTGTCCCGGCTGCCGGTCTGCCTGAAGGTCCTGCTGGAGAACGTGCTGCGCTTCGAGGACGGCAAGTCCTATAGCGTCAACGACGCCAAATCGATCGCCGGCTGGCTGACCAACGCCAGCTCCGCCGCCGAGGTGCCGTTCAAGCCCGCCCGCATCCTGATGCAGGATTTCACCGGGGTTCCCGGCGTGGTCGATCTCGCCGCGATGCGCGACGGCATCCTGCGGCTCGGAGGCAAACCGGAAAAAGTCAATCCGCTGATCCCGGTCGATCTGGTCATCGACCATTCGGTGATGGTCGATAATTACGGCACCGCCCAGTCGCTCCAGGCCAATGTCGATGTCGAGTTCGAGCGCAACGGCGAGCGCTACACCTTCCTGCGCTGGGGCCAGGAGGCGTTCGACAATTTCAGGGTAGTGCCGCCGGGCACCGGCATCTGCCATCAGGTCAACCTCGAATATCTCGGCCAGTGCGTCTGGACCTCGGAGAACGGCGGCAAGACTTTCGCCTACCCGGACACGCTGTACGGCACCGACAGCCACACCACGATGGTCAACGGCCTGGGCATCCTCGGCTGGGGCGTCGGCGGCATCGAGGCCGAGGCCGCCATGCTCGGCCAGCCGATCGCCATGCTGATCCCCGACGTGATCGGCTTCCGCCTGACCGGCCGTATGCCCGAGGGCGCCACCGCGACAGACCTCGTGCTCACCGTGACCCAGATGCTGCGCCGCCGCGGCGTTGTGGGAAAATTCGTCGAGTTCTTCGGCGCCGGCCTCGACAACCTTCCCCTCGCCGACCGTGCCACCATCGCCAACATGGCGCCCGAATATGGCGCGACGTGCGGATTTTTCCCGGTCGATCAGATCGCGCTGAACTACCTTCACCTTTCCGGCCGCGACCTGCATCGCATCGCCCTGGTCGAGGCCTATGCCCGCGCGCAGGGCATGTGGCGCGAGACCAGCACGCCCGACCCGGTGTTCACTGACACCCTGGAGCTCGACCTCGGCTCCGTGCAACCGAGCATCGCCGGCCCGAAGCGCCCGCAGGACCGCGTGCTGCTGAAGGACGCCTCGACCGCATTCCGTGCCGAGCTGACCAAGAGCCTCGGCGTGCCGGCCAACGATGTCGGCACCAGCGTCAAGATCGAGGGCAAGAACTACGAGATCACCCATGGCGATGTCGTCCTCGCCGCCATCACCTCCTGCACCAACACCTCCAACCCATCGGTGCTCGTCGCCGCCGGCCTGGTTGCGCGAAAAGCCCGTGCCAAGGGCCTGACCGTGAAGCCATGGGTGAAGACATCGCTCGCCCCCGGCTCCCAGGTCGTCACCGAATACCTCGACAAGTCCGGGCTGACCCAGGACCTCGACGCGCTCGGCTTCAACACCGTGGGCTATGGCTGCACCACGTGCATCGGCAACTCGGGGCCGCTCGACGACGCCATCGCCGACGCGATCGAGGACCACAACCTGGTCGCCGTCTCGGTGCTGTCGGGCAACCGCAACTTCGAGGGCCGCGTGCACCCGAACGTCCGCGCCAACTACCTGGCCTCGCCGCCGCTGGTGGTCGCCTACGCGCTGCTCGGCACCATGAACTTGGACATCACCACGGCCCCGCTCGGCACCGGCACCGACGGCAAGCCGGTGTTCCTCCGCGATGTCTGGCCGACCAACAAGGAGATCGCCGATACCGTCGCCGCCAGCCTGTCGCGCGAGCAGTTCCTCAAGCGCTACGGCGAGGTCTTCAAGGGTCCGAAGCAGTGGCAGGCGATCGAGGTCGATGCCGGCAGCGACACCTATGGCTGGATGGACAACTCGACCTACGTCAAGAACCCGCCCTATTTCGACGGCATCACGATGGATCCCGCGGCTGTCGGCAGCATCAAGGGTGCCCGCATCCTGGCCGAACTCGGCGACAGCATCACCACCGACCACATCAGCCCGGCCGGCTCGATCCGCAAGAACTCGCCGGCCGGCGAGTACCTGGGCGAACGCCAGATCCTGCAGAAGGATTTCAA
>JANXRT010000279.1 GCA_025356735.1 Acetobacteraceae bacterium
CGACCATGATGATCGCCGAGAAGGCGTCCGACATGATCCGTGGACGGATGGCGCTGGAGCCGGTGGTTGGAGTGGCGGCTTAAAGGATGGGTTCCAAGGGCTAGCCCTTGGCGGGTCCAGGGCAGCGCCCTGGCCTTGCTGGCTACCTTGCGACCGCGTGCAAGAATCCCAACAGTCCTGTCCATTGCTGGGCGAAATACCCACCGGTAGCCAGGGCCTCGGGCGCCTTTGGGTCACCGGTTGGCGCGTAGTCGCGGGAGAAGTCGGCTGTGCCAAACAGCATGTCCCACCAAGGTAAGATAGCGCCGTAGTTGCAGCTGCGTTGGCCGGCGGCGAGGATGCCGTGGTGGGCGCGGTGGAAGCGTGGCGAGATCAGCAGCCGTTCGCCGAGCCAGCCGAACGACAGGCGCGCGTTGGCATGCGACAGGCTTTCAAGAAAGCGCAGCAGCAGCACCAGCAGCGGGAACTGCAAGGGCGGGATGCCGATCAGCAGGGCGACCGCGGTGAACCAAACGAAGCTGATCATCTCATCGAGCAAATGGTTGCGGTCGTCGGACCAGAAGGTCATCTGGCGCTGGGCGTGATGCAGGGCGTGCAGCGAGTACCACCAGCGCAGCGTATGCGACAGCCGGTGGCGCCAGTAGTCGGAGGCGTCAAGGATAATCACGTAGATGATGAAAGTGATGCCCTGGTGGCCGAGCAGCCCCGGGAGCAGGCGTTCGAGGGTTGGTGGCACGATGCCGTAGTCGGCCAGGGTGCCGTTGAGTGCGGTCTGGAGCTGATAGAAGGCGACGAAGGTGACGAGCGGAAGGATGCCGACGCGCGACAGGATGGTGTAAAGCACGTCGGTCAGCACGGCGCGGCTGTCAGGCCAGCTCTCGACCGGCCGCCAGCGCTCCAGCGGCAGGCAGACGGCGAATGTCAAGACAACCTGGGCGGCGCCGTAGGTCGCAAACAGCGCCCAGCCGTAGGCCAGGTCCTCCCACTGCATCCAGTCCAGCGCGTACAGCACCGGCAGCAGCAGGTGCTCCTGCACCCAGCCGGCAGCGAGGTCGAAACTATCCAGCATGGCGGCTCATCGGTTAAGCATATCCCGTTGATGTGCCGGACGAAAGAGTTTCGCCAACAGGCTGCGAAATCAGGGCGCCTTGGTGTTCAGCCAGATGCCGTGCGGCGACCGGCCGACTTCGATCGCCGTCGCCTGGCCGGTGGCGGGATCGAGCACGGCGACCTTCTCGGCGAACCGACGAGTGATCCAAAGTCTGCCGTCGGCGGCGAAGGCGATGTCGTCCGGACCGCCCGGCACGCTGTAGGTGCGGATCGGCTTCAGGCTGGCGGCATCGAGCGCGACAGTGGTGCCGGCGACCCTGTTGTTGACATACAGAATGCGGCGATCGGGCGACAGGAACAGCTGGTGCGCGCCGCGGCCGGTGACGATGCGCTGGATCACCCGACCATCCACGGGATCGACCAGGGCGATATGGTCCGACCCCATGTTGGCGACGATCAGCGCGTTGTTGTGCCAGATCACCCCGGCCGGGGTCTTGCCGATCGGCGCCGTCCAGCGCACCGCCATGCTGCGAAGGTCGATCGCCATCAGGTTGTCGGTGCCCTGCAGCGTGACGAAGACCATCGAGCTGTCGGGCGAGTAGGCAAGGTGGCTCGGCATCGACCTGGCCGGGAAGCGCCTGATGAGGCTGAAGGTCCTGGGGTCCAGCACATCCACCTGGTTGCGTGCCAGCCCGGTGACGGTGAGGAAGTGCCCGTCCGGGCTGAAGCCGAGCTGGTACGGATCGGCCACCGCCACCCGCCGGATCACGGCCCCGGTGGCGGGATCGAGCACCAGTATCTCGTTGCCCGCGGTGTCGCCGATCAGCAGCTCGCGTCCGTCGGGGCTGAGCGCCACGTGGTGCGGCTCGCGCAGTGCCGGGATGCGGCGCAGCTCGGTCTGGCGCGCGATGTCGATGACGCTGACCGAGGCGGCGGCGGAATTGAGCACGAAGGCCAGCCCGGCCGCGTTGGCGGGCCAGGCGGCGAGACACAGCAGAATGGCAACAAGACGCATGATGAGGTCCGCTCAGAGGATGCCGGCGCCCGGCGCCAGACGTCCGCGCGCGAACACGGCGGCGACGAAGGCGAAGAACACGCAGGCGGAGGTCGAGATCAGCAGATTATCGGTGTAGGCATGGCACGCGAAGGCCCCGAAAACCAGCCACATCAATGTCCGCTCGCCACGCGGCAGGGCGGAAATGTTGCGCCAGGCCCACGCTGCGAAGCAGGCGACGAGCAGGCCAAGGCCGAGATAGCCACCTTCGACACGCATGCGGAGGTACTCGTTGTGCGCCGCCCAGGTGCCGATGAGCTGAGCCACGGCGCCATCGGGCGGCAGGACGACATTGCCGGCGCCGATGCCCCAGCCGAACCACGGCGCCGCGTCGGCCGCCCGCTCGAACGCCGGCCACAGCAGGTCGCGGCCGGACAGGTTGGTCGCCTCCTGGCTGAGGACGTTGAACAGCCG
>JANXRT010000281.1 GCA_025356735.1 Acetobacteraceae bacterium
CATACCGGCGCCGAGCCGCCGGTCGGCGAAATCTGCTTCAACACCGGCATGACCGGATATCAGGAGACCCTGACCGACCCCTCGTACGCCGGGCAGATGATCACCTTCACCTTCCCGCATATCGGCAATGTCGGCACCAACCCGGCCGATGCCGAGGCCGGCACGATCGCCGCCCTTGGGATGATCGTGCAGCAGCCGATCTCCGAGCCGTCGAACTGGCGCAGCGTGCAGGGGCTGGACGCGTGGCTTCGCGGCCAGGGCAAGACCGGCATTTCGGGCGTCGACACCCGGGCGTTGACCTTGCGCATCCGCGACGGGCTGCCGCCGACCGGCGTGCTGGCGTTTCCGGGCAATTGCCGGTTCGATATTCCTGGTCTGGTAAGGCTCGCCGCAGGATGGCCGGGGCTGGAGGGAATGGACCTCGCGCGGGCGGTGTCTTGCACGCAGACCTATAGTTGGAACGAGACGGTGTGGGCGTGGCCCGATGGCAGCGGCATCCAGACGGCGCCGAAATTCCACGTGGTTGCGGTCGATTACGGCGCCAAGCGCAACATCCTGCGCTGCCTGGCCTCGGCGAGGTGCCGGGTGACGGTGGTGCCGGCGACGGCCACGGCTGAAGAAATTCTGGGCCACAGGCCGGACGGCGTATTTCTGTCGAACGGTCCCGGCGATCCGGCTGCGACCGGCGCGTATGCCGTGCCGGCGATCCAGGGCGTGATGGCGGCGAAAATTCCGGTGTTCGGCATCTGCCTCGGCCACCAGCTGCTGGCGCTGGCGCTGGGCGGGCGGACCTACAAGCTCGACCTCGGCCATCGTGGCGCCAACCAGCCGGTGAAGGAGCTGGCCACCGGCAAGGTTGAGATCACGAGCCAAAACCACGGTTTTGCGGTCGATGGCGACAGCCTGCCGGATAATGTCCGGGTTTCCCATGTCAGCCTGTTCGACGGCACCAACGAGGGGCTGGCCTGCACCGACCGCCCGGCGTTCTCGGTCCAGTACCATCCGGAGGCGAGCCCCGGGCCGGCCGACAGCCACCATCTGTTCCGCCGGTTTGTCGGCATGATGGAAGCGCATACAGCGGCCCCCTGAGCTGTCGCCGAAGTCTGTCTCTAGAAGCGTCTTCGCGGCGCCTACCCTGCCACCGACCGGAGACGTCCGATGCCCAAGCGCACCGACATAAAGTCCATTCTCATTATCGGCGCCGGGCCGATTGTCATCGGTCAGGCGTGCGAGTTCGACTATTCGGGCGCGCAGGCGTGCAAGGCGCTGCGGGCGGAGGGGTTTCGGGTCATCCTGGTCAACTCCAACCCGGCCACGATCATGACCGATCCGGGGTTGGCGGACGCGACCTATATCGAGCCGATCACTCCGGAAATCGTCGAGAAGATCATCCTGCGGGAAAAGCCGGATGCGCTGCTGCCGACGATGGGCGGGCAGACGGCGCTGAATGTCGCGATGCAGCTGGCGGCGTCGGGCGTGCTGGCGCGGCATGGCGTCGAGATGATCGGAGCCCGCGCCGACGTCATCGACCGGGCCGAGGACCGGCTGAAGTTCCGCGATGCGATGATGGAGATCGGCATCGAAAGCCCGAAATCGGCGATAGCGCGGTCGATGGCCGATGCGCGGGCGGCGCTGGCGCTCGTTGGGCTGCCGGCGGTGATCCGGCCGAGTTTTACCCTTGGCGGCACCGGGGGCGGCATCGCCTATAATCGAGAAGAATTCGAGCAGATCGTCTCGGGCGGGCTGGAGGCATCGCCGACGTCGGAAGTTCTGATCGAGGAGAGCGTGCTCGGCTGGAAGGAATACGAGATGGAGGTCGTGCGCGACAGCGCCGACAACTGCATCATCGTCTGCGCCATCGAGAACGTCGATCCGATGGGCATCCATACCGGCGACAGCGTGACGGTGGCGCCGGCGCTGACCCTGACGGATAAAGAATACCAGATCATGCGCGATGCCTCGATCGCGTGCCTGCGCAAGATCGGTGTCGATACCGGCGGCTCCAACGTGCAGTTCGCGCTCAACCCGGCCGATGGGCGGCTGCTGGTGATCGAGATGAACCCGCGGGTGTCGCGGTCGTCGGCGCTGGCTTCGAAGGCCACAGGCTTTCCGATCGCCAAGATCGCGGCCAAGCTGGCGGTCGGCTACACGCTCGACGAGCTCGCCAATGATATCACCACCCATGTCGTCAATGGCGTGCGGCGGACCACGCCGGCGAGCTTCGAGCCGACGATCGATTACGTCGTGGTCAAGATACCGCGTTTCACCTTCGAGAAGTTTCCGGGCACGCCGGCCTTGCTTTCGACCAGCATGAAGTCGGTCGGCGAGGCGATGGCGATCGGGCGCAGCTTCCCGGAGGCGCTTCAGAAGGGCCTGCGCAGCATGGAAACCGGCTATTGCGGGCTTGACCCGATCGAGCCGCCGGGAGATGGCGGCGCCGACGCGTTCCGCGCGGCCCTGTCCACGCCCTCACCCGACCGGCTGCTGGTGGCGGCGCAGGCGCTGCGCGCCGGGCTGACGGTCGAGGATGTGGCCGGGGTCAGCAAGTTCGATCCGTGGTTCCTGCGCGAGCTGTTGCGGATCGTGATGGCCGAGCGGCAGGTGGCGGTGGAGGGGTTGCCCAAGGATGCCGGCGCGTTGCGGCGGCTGAAGGCGCTCGGGTTTTCCGACAGGCAGCTTGCCCGGATCACCGGGCAGCCAGAAGCTTTCGTTGCGGAATACCGGAGACGGCTCGGCGTGGTGCCGGTCTATAAGCGCATCGATACCTGCGCCGGCGAGTTCGCCTCGATCACGCCATACATGTATTCGACCTATGAGGGCGGCTACGGCGTGCCTTCGTGCGAGGCCGATCCTTCCGATAGAGAAAAAATCATCATCCTGGGCGGCGGGCCGAACCGGATCGGCCAGGGCATCGAATTCGACTATTGCTGCGTCCATGCCGCCTACGCGCTGCGCGAGGCGGGGTTCGAGACCATCATGGTCAACTGCAACCCCGAAACGGTATCGACCGACTACGATACCTCCGACCGGCTGTATTTCGAGCCGCTGACCGAGGAGGACGTCGTTGCCCTCGTGCGCCGCGAGCAGCAGAACGGACGCGTGCTTGGCTGCATTGTCCAGTATGGCGGGCAGACGCCGCTGAAGCTTTCCCAGGCGCTGTCGCGCGAGAACATTCCGATCCTCGGCACCTCGGCCGATGCGATCGACATCGCCGAGGATCGCGAGCGGTTCCAGAAGCTGCTGCATGGCCTCGGGCTGTTGCAGCCGGAGAATGGCATCGCGCGCACTGCGCAGGAGGCCGAGGCGATCGCCGATCGGGTGACCTACCCGGTGGTGATCCGGCCGAGCCACGTGCTGGGCGGGCGGGCGATGGAGATCGTCCATGACCGCGCCGGGCTGCACCGCTACATGCGCGAGGCGATCCGGGTGTCCGGCGAGGGGCTGATCGCGTCGGGGCCGGTGTTGATCGACCGGTATCTGAACGACGCGATCGAGGTCGATGTCGATTGCATTTCGGACGGCGAGACGGTGTTCGTGGCCGGCGTGATGGAGCATATCGAGGAGGCGGGGATCCATTCCGGCGACAGCGCCTGCGCCCTGCCGCCCTATACATTGTCGCCGGCGACCGTCACCGAGTTGCGCGCCGAGACCGAGGCGCTGGCGCGCGCGCTCGGCGTGGTCGGGCTGATGAACGTGCAGTACGCGATCAAGGACGACACGATCTACGTGCTGGAGGTCAATCCGCGCGCCAGCCGGACGGTGCCGTTCGTGGCCAAGGCGACGGGGGTCCCGGTGGCCAAGATCGGTGCGCGCGTCATGGCCGGGGCCAAGCTGCGCGACATGAAGCTGGATGGCCACGCCATCGCGCCGCATGTCGCGGTCAAGGAGGCGGTGTTCCCGTTCGCGCGGTTTCCCGAGGTCGACACAATCCTTGGGCCCGAGATGAAATCGACCGGCGAGGTGATGGGGCTTGATGCGACGTTCGAGATGGCGTTCGCCAAGGCGCAGCTCGGTGCTGGGGTGCAGCTGCCGGCGAGCGGCCAGGTTCTTCTGTCCGTCAAGGATGCCGACAAGCGGAATTTGCCCGGGATCGCGCGCCGGCTGACGGAGATGGGATTTTCCATACTGGCGACGCGCGGCACGGCATCGCGCATCCGCGAGGCCGGGTTGGCGGTGACGATCGTCAACAAGGTGCTGGAGGGACGGCCGCACTGCGTCGATGCGATCCGGTCGGGCGAGGTCCAGCTGGTGATCAACACGGCGTCCGGCCCGCAATCGGTCGCCGACAGCTTCGCCATCCGGCGCAGCGCGCTGACCCATGGCGTGCCGCACTACACGACGATCGCCGGCGCGCGGGCGGCGACGCACGCGATCGCGGCGCTCAAATCGGGAACGCTTGAAGTCGCGCCGCTTCAGTCCTATTTTCGCGGATCGTTTTGAACCCGATGCCGTGACCGGTGGCCTGGTTGCGGCGCTGATGTTTGGGTTCACCAACGTGGATTCGCCGCCGAACCTGGGCTGAAGACCCTTAGATATAGGACTTTGCCGTGCAGAAGTTCCCGATGACCGCACCTGGCCTGCGGCGACTGGAAGACGAGCTACGCAACCTGAAGTCGGTCGAGCGGCCGTCGGTGATCCGTGCCATCGCCGAGGCGCGCAGCCATGGCGACCTCAGCGAGAACGCCGAATATGACGCGGCGCGCGATCGCCAGTCGTTCATCGAGGGCCGCATCCAGGAGCTTGAGGACGTGGTTTCCTCGGCCGAGGTGATCGATCCGTCGTCGCTGTCGGGCGACAACGTGAAGTTCGGCGCCCATGTGCGGGTGGTGGACGAGGAAACCGACAAGGAGGCGACCTACCAGATCGTCGGCGTGCACGAAGCTGACATCAAGCACCAGCGGCTGTCGATTTCGTCGCCTTTGGCCAAGGCGCTGATCGGGAAGAAGATCGGCGATACGATCTCGGTGCCGGCGCCGGCGGGGGATCGAAGCTATGGAATTTTGGACGTCAAGTTCATTTAGCAAGCCGGGCGCCGCCCGGGCCCGCCTAATCTAGGGCCGCCATGATCCAACTCATCGATATAAAGGCCGCGGCCGATCGTATCGCCGGGCAGGTGCTTCGCACCCCTGCCCTGCGCAGCACCGCCGTGTCCGCCGCGACCGCTGCCGACGTGGTGCTGAAGCTCGATAACCTCCAGGCGACGGGCGCGTTCAAGGAGCGCGGTGCGGCCAACCGGCTGGCGATGCTGTCGCCGGCCGAGCGGGCGAGCGGCGTGGTGGCGATGTCGGCCGGCAACCATGCCCAGGCGGTGGCGCGCCATGCCAGCCTGCTCGGCATCCGCGCCATCATCGTGATGCCGACCTTCACCCCGTCCACCAAGATCACCCGCACCGCCGGCTGGGGTGCGGAGGTCGTGCTGCATGGCGAGACCTTGGCCGAGGCGGCTTTCCATGCCCATGCCCTGGCAACCGAGCATGGCTGCGTCTTCATCCATCCCTATGACGACCTTGGCGTGATCGCCGGTCAGGGCACGCTGGCGCTGGAACTGCTGACCGACTATCCCGACATCGACGCGTTGGTCATCCCGGTAGGCGGCGGCGGGTTGCTGGCCGGATGCCTGGTCGCCGCCACGGCGTTGAAGCCGGGCATTTCGGTGTACGGCGTTGAGGTCGAGGGCTATGCGGCGATGGCGCAGCGCCTCGCCGGGCGGCCGGTTTCGGTCGGTGGGCCGACCATCGCCGAGGGCATCGCGGTGCGTGATATCGGCGAAATCCCGTTCGAGATCGTGCGCCGGCGGGTGACGGAAATCCTGGTAGTGCCGGAGCGCGCCATCGAGGAGGCGATCGGCCTGCTGGCGGAGGGCGCCAAGGTGGTGGCGGAGGGTGCCGGCGCTGCGGGGGTGGCGGCGTTGCTGACCTATCCGGAACGGTTTCGTGGCAAGATGGTCGGCGTGCCGATCTGCGGCGGCAACATCGATGCGCGCATCCTGTCCAACGTGCTGCTGCGCAACCTGCTGCGCGACGGCCGGCTACTGCGGCTGCACATGCAGATTCCCGACCGGCCGGGCGTGCTGGCGGACATCGCGACCAAGATCGGCGCGACAGGCGGCAACATCATCGAGGTCTCGCACCAAAGGCTGTTCGCCGCCGCCTCGGTCCAGGCGGCGGAGCTGGAGGTGATGGTCGAGGCGCGCGATCCGCTGCACGCCAGCGCCATCGTGAGCGCGCTGGAGGTCAGCTACGTGGTGCGCCGGGTTTAGCTCGCGACGTAGCCGCCATCGACGTTGTAGGCGGCGCCGGTGACGAACGAGGCGCGGTCGGAGCACAGCCAGCACACCATCTCGGCGATTTCGTGGGCGGTGCCCATGCGTTTGGCGGGCACCATCGACATCATCGCGTCGCCGCGCTGTTCGTAGCTGGTGCGGGTCATGTCGGTGGTGATGTAGCCGGGGCAGACGGCGTTCACGCGGATGTTGTCCTCGGCGTATTCGAGCGCCGCGGTCTTGGTCAGGCCGATGACGCCGTGCTTGCTGGCGACGTAGGCGCAGGCGGTGCGCAGGCCGATCAGCCCGGCGACGGAGGCGGTGTTGACGATGGTGCCGCTGCCCTGCTTCAGCATCTGCTGCAACTCGGCCCTCATGCACAGCCAGACGCTTTTGAGATCGACGGCGACGAGCTGGTCGAAGCCATCCTCGTCCCATTCGTGGGTTCGCCGGCGCGACTGGTTGACCTGGTGGGGCGCGATGCCGGCGTTGTTGAAGGCGCAATCGAGGCGCCCGAAGGCGGCGACGGTCGCCTCGACCATGGCGGCGACGTCGGCGGTGTTGGTGACGTCACCGGCCAGCGAGATCGCTTGACCGCCGGCCGCGTTGATGCGCGCGACAGTTTCGGCGGCGTTATCTTTCGACAGGTCGGCGACGGCGACCTTGGCGCCTTCCTGTGCGAACAGCAGCGCCGTGGCGCCGCCGATGCCGCGCCATCCGCCGGTAATCAACGCGGTCTTTCCCGCCAGCATGCCAGCCATGGTTGTCTCCCCGTTTCTTGCTTAGTAGTGGGTTCTAAGGGCTAGCCCTTAGCGGGTCCAGGGCAGCGCCCTGGCCTTGCTTCTTCTGAGAGTGTTTGAAAATGCGCGACGAGATCCTGGCCTACAAGCGCGAGCGCATCCTGGAGGAAGCCGTGACGCTGTTCTACGCGCGGGGCTTCACCGGCACCACGCTGGACGACATCGCGGCGGCGCTGGGCGTCACCAAGCCGTTCATCTACACGCATTTCCGCAGCAAGACCGAGTTGCTGGCGGCGGTCTGCGTGCCGTCGATCGAGAAGTCGCTGGCGGCGGTGGCGCTGGCTAGCGAGGGCACCGGCACGCCGACTGAGAAATTGCGCCGCGCGGTGGTTGATTTCGCCGAGGTGGTGCTGACGCGCCAGGCCAATATTGCGATTTTTTTCCGCGAGGAAAAGAACCTGGAGCCGACGGCGCTGGCCGAGATCATCGCGCTGCAGAAGGAGTTCGACCATTTGCTGTCGCAGATGCTGCGTGACGGCGTAGCAACCGGCGAGTTCGTCATTCCCGACATCGACCTGGCGGCGCTGCTGATCGGCGGCATGATCAGCTGGGCCTATATCTGGCACCGGCCGCGGGGGCGGCTGCCGATGCGGGAGGTCTGCGACCGGATGGCCGACAGCGCGCTGCAGCTTTGTGGGGTTCGGGTTGGGTGAGGAAGCAAGTTATGGGGCTCTGCCCCAAACCCCTCCGGGGGAGCGCCCCCGTGGGCGCACTCCTTGGGTTCAGGGATTTAAGGGGCGGTTGGGTAGGGGGAGCGGCAGGATGGTTTCATGGCCTGTATGTCAGATACCATGACGGGTGGTTTGGCGAGCGCTGCAGACGCTACCAGGGCTTCAATCAGGGCGCGGCACTCAGACTCCCCCGTCGCCAGTAATTGGCGGAAGGACCGGATGCGCGACATCGACCAGAGCGCGGCCGCCACCACCCGTATCGGGCTGCCGGCGATACGCCTTTTTGACGTCGGATAGAGCGGATGTCCAAGGTTCTTGATAAGCGTGAAGCTTGCGCGAACGCCGCGCGCCACGACCATCGCTTCTCCCCACGAGGCACCGCCGCCACGCCGTTCGCCGGCGACCGACACGCTTTCGAACGCCACACAGAGCGGAACGTGGCAGCGGAGCCAGAGTGGCATGTCGGGTTCGAGAACAGCGGGTAAACCGGCGGCGTTGAACGCGTCCACCCAGCGTTGCCGGCTCATGATGGTCTTCTGACCGGCGGCGCCGATTGTCGCCTTGAGCCTGCCGTTGCCATCCAATACGGCCTGCACGAACGGCATGCCGAAGGAGCATCGCTCGATGCCGATCGCATCTTGCAGGCGCTCCGGATGGAAGGTGTTGAACATGAACTGGATGCATTTCGCTGCGCTGCGCTGCAAAGCCGGTAACAGCGCCTCCGTTTGGTGAGCAAGGAGCGTCACGATCACTAGATCGTAGGGCATCTGCTCATCAAGCATGCTGGTAACCCGCACGTTTGACCGCTCGCCTTTCACGTCGATGATCGCGCTGTCGCGTTCCAGCTGCTGCAGCCGGGCTGAGCCAGGCCGCGCGATTACGGTGACATCATGGCCGCCGATGCGAGCCAGTTGAGACGCAAATGTGCTGCCTATTTTTCCGGCGCCGAGAACGGCAATTCGGAGTGGTGGAGAAGGTGCGGGCATGACGGTTCCTGTGAAGGTGCGGTTCGGACACACCAAGTTTTGGCCGCGACCCACAGGTAGGCAAGAAGGCCGAATGTGTCATGCCGTGAATGTCCGTGTCTGGACATCGCATGTGAGTCGCTGAGTGGCTGACTTGGGTGGAGGCTATGTGAAAACGTGGATGCGGCGTCCTGGCACATATGATTCCGATGCTATAGCGCTGGGAGCTGCGCACATGCTTCAAGCTTGGGACCGTAACAGCAATACAGTTGCCAGTTAATGTTACGGTATAGTTTTCACACTGCCTGGGTGGGAAGCGGACGGTCCGTAGTGAAGCGAAGGGGGCGGACAGGCCGACGAGGCTAGCGCCTCCCCGGTCACCTGGTCAGCGTCCAAAAAGCCGTGGGTCGAGCGTGACCGGTTGCTCCGGCCCGACCGGGATTCGTATGGCGTCCGGGTGGTCCGGGTTTACCACGACGTTGTCGTCACGGCCGGCCGTG
>JANXRT010000309.1 GCA_025356735.1 Acetobacteraceae bacterium
CGATCAGGTTGGGCGAGGGCATGATTCCGTAGGCGTTGCCGTGGTGATCGTTGACGCAGATCGCGTCGAATCCGCAATCGGCCGCGAACTCCAGCTCGTCCATATATTCGTTGTAATATTCATGTGCCTTGGCGCCGTCGAACAGCTTCGGATCGACATCGACCCAGATGCTGTTGTTCTCCTTCTTGAAGTCCTTTGGAAGGTCCTTGTAGGGCATCAGGTGGAACCAGAGAAACCGCATGTCAGCCTCCTTCGAGTGGGTGCGGCGATAGGGCCGCAGTTGGTTTGGAACTGCAAAGCCGGGATCACGAACCGGGCGTTTTGCACGGATGTGATTTCCGGCCCGAATTAGGCAGCCATTTCCAGCGCCAGCGAATCCTCCGCCAGCGTGAACAGCGCACGATGATGATCGGCATTGCCGAAACTCAGATCGATCATCAGCAGGCGCTTCAGGTAATGGCTGACGGCAAGCTCGTCGCTGGTGCCGATGCCGCCATGCAGCTGCACCGCCTGGTGGCCGACGAACATCCCGGTCTGGCCCACCCGTGCCTTGGCCGCGGAGATCGCGCGGCGGCGCGCAAGCCTGGGCAGGGAGAGGCTCAGCACCGCCTGGTAGGTCATCGACCTCGCTTCCTCGCAGGCGGTCGAGATGTCCACCATGCGATGCTGCAGCGCCTGGAACGATCCGATCGCGACGCCGAACTGCTGGCGGGTCTTCAGATAATCCAGCGTCATGTCGCGCAGCGCGTCCATTGCGCCTACGGCTTCCGCCAACCGGGCCGCTATGGCCGCGTCCACCGCCCGTTCCAGCACCGCCAGCCCATCATGCAACGAGCCCAGCAGCGCCGTGGCGGCCACGCCATCAAGGGTCAGCCGAGCGTTGTGGCGATGGTCCGGGCCGCGCATGTTTTCCCGGACCAGGCCGGCGGCGTCGGCCGCGACCAGGAACAGCGTGATGCCGTCCGTATCGTCCATCTCGCCCCTCGTGCGCGCGGGCACGACGAACCAGTCGGCGGTCGCGCCGTCCATGACATGCGACTTGATGCCGGTCAGGACATGACCGCCGCCGTGCGGAACGGCGATGGTCTCGACATGGCTGAGATCGAACCGCCCGTTCGGCTCCGCCTGCGCCAACGTGACGAAAACCTCGCCGGCGGCAATCCCCGGCAACAACGTCTCGCGCACCGCAACCGGCGCTCCCGCCAGCAAGGCCGGCGCCAGCACGCAGCTGCTGACGAAAGGTTCCAGCGCCAGGCTGCAGCCGATCCCCTCCATCACCACCATCGTGTCGACCGGCGTGCCGCCCAATCCGCCATCCCGCTCGGGGATCGCGATCCCCAGCCAGCCGAGCTCCGCCATGTGCCGCCAGTTGCCGGTGTCGAAAGCGTGCCCGGCTGCGACCATTCGGCGCCAGGCGGCGAAATCACCGTACTCGCGACCGAACCTGGCTACGGAGTTCTGCAGCTGGTGCTGCTCGGGGGTTAGGGCGAAATCCATTTCACATCCTTAAAAGAAGTAAGGCGGGGCTCTGCCCTCGACCCGCCAGGGGTAGCGCCCCTAGACGCGCGTTCGTTAGAGGCCCAGCGAGCGGCGGGCGATCACGTTACGCTGGATTTCGTTGGAGCCGCCGTAGATCGTGGTGACGCGGGCGTGCAGGTAGCTCATCACCGGATGCGGCATGTTGCCGGAAAGCGGCTCGCCCTGATTGCTTCCAATCAAAGCAAAATTGGCCGCGTCATAGCCAGTGGCCTCGACCCAAAGCTCGGTGATGCGCTGCAGCAGCTCCGACCATCGTATCTTCAGCATCGAGGCGCGCGGCCCGGAATCCAGCCCAGCTACCGCATCCGCCAGCGTTCGCAGACCCATATATTCCAGCGCCACCATTTCGATCTCGATCTGCGCCAGCTTGTCGCGGAAAATCGCGGTGTCCAGCAGCGACTTTCGCCCGACCCGCACGCCCCGCGCACAATCCTTGACGACGCGGACATACTGGCCGAGCCGCAATCCGGAGGCGCAGGCGATGCCGCGCTCGCGGTCGAGCAGCACCTTGCCGTAGCTCCAGCCCTTGCCCTCCTCGCCGAGCAGATCGGCGACCGGCACCCGGACCTCGTCGAGGAACACCTCGTTGACATGGTGGCGCTCGTCCAACGTCAGGATCGGCCGCACCCGGATGCCCAGCGACTTCATGTCGATCAGCAGCAGCGAGATGCCGGCCTGCTTGCGCACCGTCGTGTCGGTGCGGACCAGGCAGAACATGTGCGTCGCGACCTGGGCATAGCTGGTCCAGATCTTCTGGCCGGTGACGACGTAGTGGTCGCCATCCCGGATAGCACGGGTTTTCAACGAGGCGAGATCGGAACCGGCACCAGGCTCGGAATAGCCCTGCGCCCACCAATGATCGCTCGACCGGATGCTTGGCAGATACTTTTCCCGTTGCTCCGGCGTGCCGTAGGTGAAGATGATCGGACCGATCAGCTCCAGCCCCTGATGGTATTGCTGCGGCGCGTCGGCGCGCGCGCTTTCGGATTCGAAGATGTAGTACTGGGTCGGACTCCAGCCGGTGCCGCCATGCTCGGCCGGCCAGGTCGGCGCCGCCCAGCCATGGCCGGCCAGCGTCTTCTGCCATTGGATATATTCGGCCGGCTCCAGCCGGGTGCCGGTACGAACCCGGGCGCGCAGGCCCTCGCTGACATTGGCCGCGAAGAACGCACGAGCCTCATCGCGGAATTGCAGTTCGTCCGGGGTAAAGTCGAGATTCATCGGTCTTGCCTCCGCCGTGTGGCGACAGCGATAGACGGGGGCGGCCGGCGCGCGCGAGTGGCCAGGCGCGCGGCGGCACCTTATTACATATGCGCTATTCCGATATCGGTGCCCGCAGCGGTGTCCCGGCCGCGGCACGGCGCCTACCGTCCATTCCGCCATGGAGCTTCGACCAAACCCGTCAAAGGACAGTCGCCTTACTCGAGTACGGCGCCCCGGGGCGCTACCCCGGCAGGATTTGGGGCAGAGCCCCATCCTTGCTTCCGCTAAGGATTCTGCCATGCGCCGAGACCCGATCAAATCCGCCTCCCGCGCCCTGGAAGTTCTAGGCCTGTTCACAGAAACGCGGGCGCCTTTGCGCCAGAAGCTGATCGTCGAGCGGCTGGGCTACCCGCAATCGAGCATGACGGCACTGCTGAAAAGCCTGGCCGCGTTGGGTTACCTGAACTACGACCGCGCTTCGCGGACCTACTTCCCGACCACGCGGGTGGCGGCGCTCGGCGACTGGATCCACCACTCGATGTACGGCGACGGCTGGCTGGTCGCCATGATGCAGCAGATCCACGAACGCACGGACGAGACGGTGGCGCTAGTTTCGCAGAACGATCTTTTCATCCAGTATATCCGGGTGCTGCAACCTGATCATCCGCACAAATACCCCCCGCTGGTCGGCACTCTGCGGCTGCTGACACAGTCCAGCGGCGGCTTGGTGCTGATGAGCCGGATGACCGACCGTGCGGTCGACAAGCTTGTGCGCCACATCAACATCTACGAACCGGACCGCCAATGCCGTGTCGATATCGGCCAGCTGCTGGAGCATCTGAGCTGGATCCGCGAGGCCGGCTACTGCTTCCTCGCCGGCACCCCGATCCCGGAGGCCGCGACCCTGGCGATGCCGGTTCCCGGCGGTACTCACAGCATCCCGCTGGCGATCGGTGTCGGCGGCGTCAACGTCCGTATCGTGCGCAACAAATCGAGGATCGTCGAGATCATGCGCGAGGCGGTCAACTTCTACCAAAAGATGACGCGGGTACAGCCTGAGCCGTCGGGCGACATTTCGGAATCAACGCGGGTCGGGAGTTCTCCATGAAAGTCGGCATGTTTGTCACGTTGGAGTGGGAGGCCGCGACCGATCAAGGCCTCCATCTTCGCGACACGCTGGAGCAAATTCGGGTAGCGAGGGATGCCGGCTTCTCGGCGTTGTGGCTGCCGCAGCACTTCCTCGCCGGCCCGAAGATACGCCAGTTCGCCTCGGCCCCGATGCTTGGGCTGCTGGCGGGATTGGCCGAGGGCATGACACTGGGCACCGCGGTGCTGCTGCTGCCGATGCTCAACCCGGTGCTGCTGGCTGAGGAGGCGACGACCCTGGATCACCTGACCGGCGGCCGGTTCATCCTCGGCGTCGGGCTTGGCTACCGCGACCACGAGTTCCAGGCCTTCGGCGTTGATCGCAAAACCCGCGTGCCCCGGTTGCGCGAGTCGATCGACGTGATACGGCAACTATGGGCGAACGACCGGGTCAGCTTCCAGGGTAAATTCACCAACTTCGAAAATGTTGGCCTCAGCCTGCGTCCGGTCAACGGGTCCAGTATCCCGATCTGGGTCGGCGGCGCGGTCGATGACGCCGTCCGCCGCGCGGCCGAGATCGGCGACGCCTGGAGCAACGCCGGCGCAATGAGCCTGGACGAGCTGAAGCGCTTCTTTGCGGTCTTCCACCAGGCCCGCATCGACTTCGAGAAGCCACTCGACTATCCGCGCCAGGTCGCCCGTGAGTGCTTCTGCGGACCGGACATGAAGGCCGCGATCGCGCTGACACGCGGGCCGCTGCTTGAGAAATACGCCCGCTACGCCGGCTACGGCTGGAGCAACTTCGAGAAGGATGGCGGCGGTTCAGACGCCGACGACGCATTCGACGCATTCGCGCGTGACCGCTTCATCATTGGCGACGAGGCTTTCGTGCGCGACGAGCTGCAGCGCTACCACGACGAGCTTCAGGCGACCGAGTTCCGCCTGCGGGTCTCCTGGGCCGGCGTGCCGCAGGCGGACACCGTCGCCAGCATCCGCCGCATCGGACGCATCGCGGCGACGCTTTGAGCCGCGTCGGCTATACACGCTTACAGACTGACGTTCATCATAACGCCTGAAACGGCCCTCGAAGGCCGCGCATCGAAACAAACCGAGGAAACACAGATGATCCATACCTCCCGCCGCGGCTTCACCCTGGGCGCCGGCGCAACGTTCGCGGGCTTTCCCGCCATCGTCCGTGCCCAGGCCAATTCGGAAATCAAGCTCGGCCAGACCATGCCCTATAGCGGCCCGGCCTCGGCGTTCGGCAATGTCGGCCGGGCGGAGGTCGCCTATTTCCAGATGGTCAACGACCAGGGCGGCGTGAACGGCCACAAGGTCAACCTGATCTCGCTCGACGACAGCTACAGCCCGCCGAAAACCGTCGAACTCACACGCCGGTTGGTCGAGGAGGACCAGGTCGTGGCGATCTTCGCCGCCCTCGGCACGGCGCCGAATTCTGCCACCGCCAGATACCTCAACCAGAAGGGCGTGCCCGACCTGTTCATCGGCAGCGGCGCCAGCAAGTGGGGCAACTACAAGGAATACCCGTACTGCATGGCCGCGCCGCCAAGCTACCGGATCGAGGCGGCTATCTACGCCAAATACATCCTGGCGCAGAAGCCGAACGCCAAGATCGCCGTGCTGTGGCAGAACGACGATTTCGGCAAGGACTACATCACCGGCCTTAAGGACGGCCTCGGCGACCGCTACG
>JANXRT010000251.1 GCA_025356735.1 Acetobacteraceae bacterium
GTCGCCCCTTTGAACCCCTCTACTTAAGGGATGCGCTCCCGGGCGGGGTTTGGGGCAGAGCCCCATCCTTACTTGCCTGCGGCGCCCCATGGACGAACCTGTCCAAACCGGGTGTATTTCGTTCTGCACATGCTGGACAAAACGATGAGCCGCAAACCGCCGGGCAGCCGCGCCGACTACCGCTATTTCCAGGATATCACCACAAGGTGGAAGGACAACGACCTGTTCGGCCACGTCAACAATGTCGAATACCTTTCGTTCTTCGACACCGCCGTGACGGTGTTCGAGATGCACCATGCCGGCATTGACCTGCTGCGTGGCGCGCTGCGCTGCATGATGGCCGAAACCGGCTGCCGCTTTCATAGCTCGGTGGCGTTTCCCGACGCGCTGACGGTCGGGCTGCGGGTGGCGCATGTCGGCAACAGCTCGTTCAGCTATGATCTTGCGGTATTTCGCGAGGACGAGAATACCGCATCGGCCGAGGGAAGGTTCGTGCGGGTGCTGGTTGACGCGGCGACCCAACGCCCGGTGACGATCCCGGACAATCTGCGCGCGAACCTATTGGCCTATGCCGCCCGCGAGTTCGCCGAACCCTGATACGGAGAAGACTGATGGACCTTGGATTGAACGGCCGCCACGCCATCGTCTGTGCCGCGAGCAAGGGGCTTGGGCGTGCCTGCGCGATGTCGCTGGCGCGGGAGGGCGTCGAGCTGGTTATCACCGCGCGTACCGCCGAGACGCTGGAGGCGACCGCCGCCGAAATCCGCGCAGCTACCGGCGCGAAGGTCACCACGGTGGTCGGCGACATCACGACCGAGGCTGGCCGCGCCGCGGCGCTGGCCGCCTGCCCCGACCCCGACATCCTGGTCAACAACGCCGGTGGTCCGCCGCGCGGCGACTTTCGCAACTGGACCCGCGACGACTGGATCGCCGCCGTCGACGCCAACATGCTGACGCCGATTTTCCTGATAAAGGCTGTGGTGGACGGCATGTGTGAGCGAAAGTTCGGCCGCATCGTCAACATCACCTCGGCGTCGGTGAAATCGCCGATCGCCGAGCTCGGCATGAGCAACGGCGCGCGGGCCGGGCTGACCGGGTTCATCGGCGGCCTGGCGCGGCAGGTGGCGCGCCACAACGTGACGATCAACGGGCTGCTGCCCGGTCCCTTCCTCACCGACCGGCTGCGCGGCGGCTTCGCCGACGCGGCCAAGCGCACCAACCGTCCGATCGAGGAGATCATCGCCGAGCGTAGCGCCTCGACACCCGCCGGGCGGGTCGGCGATCCGGCCGAGTTCGGCGAGGCCTGCGCCTTCCTGTGTGCCGCCTCGTCCGGCTTCATCGTCGGCCAGAATCTTCTGCTGGATGGCGGTGGCTTCAATTCGACGATGGGGTAGAAGTGTTTCCGGCACGCCTCGGGGCGTGGGTGGCGGCGGGGCTGATCGCCTGGACGCCGCCGGCCGGCGCGCAGAAATCCGCTGACACGCTGCGGATCACCTGGCGCGACGCGATCGCCAACGTCGATCCGTATTACAACCAGCAGCGCACCGGGCTGATCCTCGCCCACAACGCCTGGGACGGGCTGGTCTATCGCGATCCGGAAACCTTGAGGATCAAGCCGTTGCTGGCCGAGGCCTACCGGCAGGTGGACGACACCACGCTGGAATTCACCTTGCGCCGCGGCGTGACGTTCCACAACGGCGACGCGTTCACCGCCGACGACGTGGTCTATACGATCAACACGGTGATCTCGGACGCCAAGGTGGCGGTGCCCAGCAACTTCGCGTTCCTTGCCGGCGCCGAGAAGATCGATGACCGTACGGTAAGGATAAAGCTGAAGCGGCTGTTTCCGGCGGCGCTCGACTACATCGCGATGACCCTGCCGATCTGGCCCAAGGCTTATCGCGAACGCGTCGGCACCGACGAGTACGCGCGCCATCCGGTCGGCGCCGGACCCTACCGCGTCACCAAGGTCGATGGCGCCGACAAAATCGATCTTGAACGCTACGACGACTACTATGGCGACAGCCCCAAGGGCCAGCCGGCGATCAAGCGGATCGTCATTCGCGAGGTCGCCGACAGCACGGCCGAGATGGCCGATTTGCTGAGCGGCCGCGCCGACTGGATCTGGAAGTTCAGCCCCGACCAGCTCAACGCGGTCGGGCAGCTACCCAACCTCCTGGCGCTGCGCGGCGACTCGATACGGATCGGTTTTCTCGGGCTTGACGCTGCTGGACGCACCGGAGCGGGCAACCCGCTGACCAAGCTCAAGGTGCGCCAGGCCATCTTCCACGCCATCGATCGCGCGGCGATGGCGCGCCAGCTTATGCAGGGCGATGCCCGGCCGCTAGACGCGCCCTGCTATCCGACCCAGTTCGGCTGCGACGTGACCGCGGCGACGCGCTACGACTACGACCCCGCGCAGGCCCGCGCCCTGCTGGCCGAGGCCGGCTATCCCAACGGCTTCGACACCGAGCTTGTCACCTACGAGCTGCCGCAATTCACCGGCGCGATGCGGACCGCGCTCAAGGCCGTCGGGATCAACGCCGACATCACCAACCTGCAGATCGCGCCGCAGGTCCGCCGTGCCGCCGAGGGCCGGGTGCCGCTCAACGCCGGCAACTGGGGCAGCTACTCGATCAACGACGTTTCGGCGATTCTCCCGGTGTTCTTCACCGGCGGCCCGCAGGACTACGCCCGCGACGCCGAGCTGCAGAAGCTGGTGGAGGCGGGCGGATCAGTGGCCGACGCCGACCAGCGGCGCAAGAACTACGCCGACGCCATCCGCATCATCACCGAGAAAGCCTACTGGCTGCCGCTATATACCTACAACGTCACCTACGGCATGTCGCGCGAGCTGAACTTCAAGCCGTTCGCCGACGAGCTGCCGCGCTTCTACCTGGCGACCTGGCGATAAGGACCTATCGGTTGGCGCGAAGCCTTCTGACCTCGACCAGTTGCCAGATCAGCAGCACCGGCACGCCGAGAGCGAGATCCCGGGCGCGGCGGATCAGCGATGCGCCCAGGCACAGCTCAGGGGGCACGCCGAAGATCGCGCCGAGTGCCACGTAGGCGACTTCCTGCACGCCGACGCTGCCCGGCACCAGGAACGCCGCGGCCAGGGCGACATGCAGCAGCGCCTCGATCGCCAGCGCGGCCGGCAGGTCGATGTCGGCGCCGACCAGCCGGAACGCCATCCAGCCGCCGATCCCGGTGCCGACCCAGCCGAGTAGGTGGATGGCACAACCCAGCGCCAGATGGCCGGGACGGGCATAAAGCACGCCGAGTTCATGCTGGAGCAGATCGACGCGCGACTGCGCGTTCTCGAACCACTCGCCGGCGATGCGGCTTCCGAGCCGGGCGAAGATTGGCGCCGCGCCCTTTTGCAGCAGGATGAAGGCGATGCCGGCCGCGACCGAGACCAGCAGCGCGATCGCCAACGGCGGCGCCAGGTAGTGCCCGGGCGAGCGCACCAGCAGGATGACCAGGCCGAAGGCCGCGAAGGCGACCTGGGCCAGGAACTCGGCGGTGACGTCGACCAGAGTCGAGGCGGTGGCGAGCGGCCAGGCGATGCCGGCCAGGGTCACGGTGCGGGCGCCGAGCACGAAGCCGCCCATCTGCGAGAACGGCAGGCAGTTGGTGGCGGCGTCGCGCACCATCCGGCCCCATAGGAACACCCAGGGCCTCCGCGCATCCTTGTCGGGCACGATGGCGTCCCAGGCGGCGCCAAGGATCAGGAACAGCACCATCTGGACCAGGATCAGCACGGCGAAGCCAATCCAGCCGACCGAGATCACCGCCTCAGCGACGCGACCGGCGCCAAACCAGGCGATCAGCGCGGTTCCGAGCACCAGGCCGCCGGCGGCAAGGACAATCGACAGTCTTTTCAACGCGATAACTTCCTTAAATCAGCAGAGTCCGACAGCTAGGCAATTTCGGTGGTGGCCACGATCCGCGGCTCTACACCAAACCCGGCGCGGTGGGCTATACACCGGCGGCTGAACCAGAAGGGAATTGCCTTGACCGAGCTGCAGCCGACCCTGGTGACGGGAGCCTCGGGCTTCGTCGGCTCCGCCGTGGCACGGGTGCTTGCCGCGCGCGGCCACCGGCTTCGGCTGATGGTGCGGCCGACCAGCCGACGCGACAACCTGGCCGGTGTCGAGGCCGAGATCGTGGTCGGCGACCTGACCGACCCGGCCTCGCTCGCGCGCGCAATGGAGGGCTGCCAGTATCTCGTGCACGTCGCCGCCGATTACCGTATCTGGGTGCCCGACCCGGCCGCCATGCTGCGTGCCAACGTCGATGGCTCGGTCTCGATCCTGCGCGCCGCCGCCGCCGCCGGGGTCGAGCGCTCGGTCTATTGCAGCTCGGTCGCCGCGCTCGGGCTGCGCGCCGACGGGGTGCCGGCCGACGAGACCACCCCCGTTGCCGAGGTGGCGCTGGTCGGCGTCTACAAGAAGTCCAAATACCAGGCCGAGCAGGCGGTGCTGGCCTTGGCCCGCGCCGGTCAAGATGTGGTGATTGTCAACCCGGCTGCACCGGTCGGGCCGCGCGACATCAAGCCGACGCCAACCGGCAAGATGATCCTGGACGCGGCGGCCGGCCGGGTTCCGGCCTATGTCGATACCGGGCTGAACGTGGTCCATGTCGATGACGTGGCGGAGGGCCATGCGCTGGCGCTGGAACGCGGCCGGGCCGGCGAGAAGTACATTCTGGGCGGCGAGAATTTCCGCCTGCTCGATCTGCTAACGCTGGTCTGCGAGGTTGCCGGCAAGCGGCCTCCACGGGTGCGGCTGCCGATCTCGGCGGTGTTACCGGTGGCGATGGCGATGGAGGCGCTGGCGAGACTCGGCGGCCCGGAGCCGCTGATGACGCGCGATCATCTGAAGATGGCGCGCAAGAAGATGTTCTATTCCTCGGCCAAGGCCGTTTCCGAACTTGGCTACTCGCCACGCCCGGCTCGGGCCGCGATCGAGGATGCGGTGGCCTGGTTCCGTGCTAACGGCCGCCTGCGGTGATCATCCTTGCCGTGCTCTGCGCGTTGGTCTGGACCTATCTGATCGGCCTGCATGGCCGCTTCTGGCAGGCCGGCCCGATGTTGGCGCCAGCGCGGCCCCGGCTTGCGCCGGCGGTAGGAATCATCGTGCCGGCACGCGACGAGGCGGGCTCGATCGGCGCCAGCCTGGCCTCGCTGCTGGCGCAGGACTACGCCGGCGCCTTCTCCGTCGTGCTGGTTGACGATGGCAGCCGCGATGGCACCGGCGAGATCGCGCGAAGGCTGGCCGACCCGCGGCTGACGGTCGTGACCGGCGCGGCGCGGCCGGAAGGCTGGTCCGGCAAGCTGTGGGCGGTGGCGCAGGGCCTGGCCCGGGTCGGCAATGCCGAGGTTGTCCTGCTGACCGACGCAGACATCGTGCACGACCCGCGCCATCTTTCGACGCTGGTGGCGCAATACGAGGCGATTGATGCCGACCTGGTGTCGGAGATGGTCGCGCTGACTTGCGACAGCGCCGCCGAGCGCGCGCTGGTGCCGGCCTTCGTCTTCTTCTTTCAGCTGCTCTACCCGTTCGCCAGGGTCAACGACGCGCATGGCGCCACGGCCGCGGCGGCGGGCGGCACCATGCTGGTGCGAAGGCGGGCGCTGGAGCGCATTGGCGGCATCGGCACTATCCGCGGCGCGCTGATCGACGACGTCGCCCTGGCCCGGGCGATCAAGCCCGGCGGGCGCATCTGGCTCGGCCACTCCGCGCTGGCGAGATCGGTGCGGCCCTACCCCGCCGCCGCCGACATCTGGCGGATGGTGGCGCGCACCGCCTATGTCCAGCTCCGCCGGTCGCCCGTTCTGCTGCTGGCGACGACGCTCGGCATGGCGCTGGTCTGGTTAGCGCCGCCCGGCCTTGCGCTATTTGGCCATGGTGCTGCGCGCTGGATCGGTGCCGCGGCGTGGCTGGCGTCGACGCTGAGCTACCTGCCGACCTTGCGCCGCTTTGGGCGCTCGCCGCTGTGGGCGTTGGCGTTGCCGGCGATCGCCGCCTTCTATATGGCGACGACGCTGGCCTCGGCGGCCGATCATCACCGCGGCCGGGGCGTGGTGTGGAAGCGCCGCGCCTATGACGAGGCTGGCGCATGAGTGGCATCGAAGTTGCCGGGAATGTCGAGACATGGTCGGGCAAGGACCGCGGCGACGAGAATTTCCCAGTCGGCTCGCGGCTGATCCGCGCCGATCTGCGCCCGCACGTGCACGCCTACTACGCGTTCGCGCGCAACGCCGACGACATCGCCGACAGTGCCGCGTTGTCGCCCAAGGACAAGGTCCATCGGCTCGACATCATGCAGGCAGTGCTGGTGGGGGATCGTGTCCATGGCTCGCCAAGCGCCACCGCCTTGCGCGCCAGCCTGGCCGCGACCGGCGTCGATCCGGCGCACGCCACCGACCTGCTGGTCGCCTTCCGCCAGGATGCGACGCAGCGGACATACGCCGACTGGGACGCGCTGATGGCCTATTGCCGCGTCTCGGCGATGCCGGTCGGCCGCTACGTGCTCGACCTGCACGGTGAGGACCGCGCGACGCACGCGCCGTCGGACGCGCTCTGCGCCGCCTTGCAGGTGCTCAACCACCTCCAGGATTGCGCCAAGGATTTTATTGACCTCGACCGCTGCTACCTGCCCGCCGATCTGCGGCGACAGTTCGACGTGCCGGCCGATGCGCTGCGGCAAGATCAGGCGTCGGCCGGCCTGCGCCGGGTGTTGGACGCCCTGCTTGACCGCGTCGATGCGCTGAACCGCGAGGCCGCCCTGCTGCCGCGCCTGGTGCGATGCCGCGGGCTGCGGCTGGAGACCGCGGTCATCTGCGGGCTGGCGCGCCGTCTGGCGGCAAAGCTGCGGCGGGGTGACCCGATCGCCGGGCGGGTGGCGCTCGGCAAGGCGGATGCAGCCATGGCGTTCATGGCCGCATGGCGCTTCCTGCCATGACCACCGCCGCGATGGTTTCCGCTTCCGACCTGCGTGCTGTCGAAGCGATCGTGCGCGCCGCGGGCACGTCGTTCCATCGCGGCATGGCGGTGCTGCCGGCGGCGCGGCGCCAGGCGATGTATGCGATCTACGCCTTCTGCCGCATCGTCGACGACATCGCCGACGAGGAGGCCGAGTTCGCGACCAAGGTTTTCCAGCTTGCCGCATGGCGCAAGAACATCGAGGCGCTGTATCGCGGCCAGGCGAGCGACGCCGTGACGCGGGCCCTGCTGCGCGCCATCGAGAGTTTCGACCTGCGCCGGCAGGACTTTCTGGATGTCGTGGACGGCATGCAGATGGACGCGGAGGAAGTCATCGTCGCGCCGACCTTGGAAAAGCTTGACTTGTATTGTGATCGGGTTGCCTCCGCCGTCGGCCGGCTGTCGGTGCGCGCCTTTGGCGACGCCTCGCCGGCCGCCGACCGGGTTGCCGCGGCACTCGGCCGGGCCCTGCAGCTGACCAACATCCTGCGCGACGTCGCCGAGGATGCGGCGCGCGGCCGGCTTTACCTGCCGGCGGAATTTCTGGCCGACGCCGCCGTGCCAGCCGATCCGGCGGCAGCGCTGGCGCACCCGGCGCTGCCACAGGTCCTGACGCGGCTCGCCGGCGTGGCGCGGACGCATTTCGCGACGGCCCGGGCCGAGATGGAAAGATGCGACCGCCGCGCGATGAAGCCGGCGCGGCTGATGGCCGCGACCTACGCCGCGATCCTGACCCGGCTGCAGGCAACCGGATGGGCCGATCTAACTTACCGGGCCAGTCTGCCCAGGTGGCAGAAGCTTGTTCTTGTTCTTCGTCACGGACTGATCTGATGAGCCATTGCCACGTCATCGGCGGGGGCCTTGCCGGCCTGTCGGCGGCACTGACCCTGTGCGCCGCCGGCCGCGAGGTGACCGTGCATGAGGCCGCCGCCCAGGCCGGCGGGCGCTGCCGGTCGTATTTCGACCGCGAGCTCGGCATCCGCGTCGATAACGGCAACCACCTGCTGCTGTCCGGCAACGAGGATGCCATGGCCTACATCGACCGGATCGATGCGCGCGGCACGCTCAAGGCGCCAGGAGGTGAATCCGGCGGCGTGTCGGGCGGCCGCGGAAAGGCGCGCTTCCCGTTCATGGACCTCAAGACCGGCCAACGCTGGACCCTGCGGCCGAACCGCGGGCGCACGCCCTGGTGGATCTTCTCGGACCACCGCCGGGTGCCGAACACCACGCCCATCGATTATCTGCGGCTGCTGGCGCTGACCCAGATCACCGACGATCGCAGCGTGGCCGAGGCGATGGCGCACAACACCCTCTATTCGCGGCTGATCGAGCCACTGGCGGTCTCGGCGTTGAACACCAGGCCGGAGAAAGGCCTGGCGCGGCTGCTTGGCGCCGTCATTCGCGAAAGCCTGATGCGAGGCGGGTCGGCCTGCGTGCCGCTGTCGCCGGTGCGCGGCTGGTCCGAGTCGCTGATCGACCCGGCGCTGCACTGGCTGGCCCTGCATGGCGGACGGGTGCTGCTCGGCTCACGGGTGATGGCGCTTGATCTTGACGGCCAGGCGGTGACCGGCCTGCGGCTTGGCGACACGACGCTGGCGCTGGAGCAGGGCGACGGCGTCGTGCTGGCTGTTCCCGCCGCCGCCGCTGCCGCGTTGCTGCCGGAGCTTGAGCTGCCCGACGAGTTCGAGGCGATCGTCAACCTGCATTACCGGTTTGACGCGGAGCCTGGCGAGGCCGGCTTCATCGGCCTGGTCGGCGGGCTGGCGGAGTGGGTGTTCGTCAAGCCGGGCCATGTCTCGGTGACGATCAGCGCCGCCAGGGCAATCGTCGAGCAGCCGGCCGACGCGCTGGCGGCGCGCGTCTGGCCGGAGGTTTCCCGCGCGCTCGGCATCACCGGCCCGCTGCCGGCCTGGCGCGTGGTCAAGGAGAAGCGTGCCACCTTCGCCGCGACCGCTGCCCAGGATCGGCTCCGACCGGCGGCGCGGACCGGGCGCGCGAACCTGGTGCTGGCCGGCGACTGGACCGCAACGGGCTTGCCCGCAACCATCGAAGGTGCAATCAGGTCCGGCCGGACTGCGGCCGAGTTGCTGCTCGCGGCATGATCCACGCCGAATTGCCCGCGAGCCCCATGCCCTACGATTTTCTGAGCCCTGCCGCCGTTGCCTCCGGTACCGACCTGATGGACGGCGTGGACCGTGCCGCGGCGGCGCTGGCGCGGCGCCAGTGCCCGGATGGGCATTGGGTTTTCGAACTCGAGGCCGATGCCACAATTCCCGCCGAGTACGTCCTGCTCGAGCATTATCTGGGCCGCATCGATTCGGAGCTTCAGGGCAAGATCGGCGTTTACCTGCGCGGGATCCAGGGCGCGCATGGCGGCTGGCCGCTTTTCCACCACGGCGCCTTCAACCTGTCGGCATCGGTGAAGGCGTATTTCGCCCTGAAGGCGATCGGCGACGATCCCGCCACGCCGCACATGGCCCAGGCGCGCGAAGCGATCCTGAAGCACGGCGGCGCCGAGCGCAGCAATGTCTTCACCCGCATCCAGCTGGCGCTGTTCGCGCAGGTGCCATGGCGCGCGGTGCCGGTGATGCCGGTTGAGATCATGCGCCTGCCGCTGTGGTTCCCGTTCCACATCTCGAAGATCAGCTACTGGTCGCGCACCGTGATGGTGCCGCTGCTGGTGCTGATGGCGCTCAAGCCGACCGCGCGCAACCCGCTTGGCGTTTCCGTCCAGGAGCTGTTCCGCACCCCGCCCGAGGCGATCACCGACTGGATACGCGGCCCCTACCGCTCGTTCTGGGGACGGTTCTTCAGCACCATCGACACGGTTCTGCGCCGGGTCGAGCCGGCTTTTCCCCGCGCCCGCCGTTGCCGCTCGATCGAGTCCGCCTGGCGCTTCGTAAGCCAGCGCCTCAACGGCGAGGACGGCCTGGGCGGGATCTATCCGGCGATGGCCAACGCGCTGATGATGTTTGCGGCGATCGGCGTCGCCGACGACGACCCCGCCGCGGCGACCGCATGGCGGGCCGTTCGAAGGCTGCTGGTGATCGAGCCAGAGCGTGCGTATTGCCAACCCTGCCTGTCGCCGGTCTGGGATACCGGCCTCGCCGGGCTCGCCATGGCCGAAGCCGGGCTTGTCGCCGAGGCGGGTGCTGCCTGCACATGGCTGCGGCCGCGCCAGATCCTGGATGTGGCCGGCGACTGGGCGGTGCGCCGGCCCGGCATCGTGCCCGGCGGCTGGGCGTTCCAATATGCCAACCCGCACTATCCCGATGTCGACGACACCGCCGTCGTCGGCATGTTGCTGGCCCGCGACGGCGACCCGGCGCACGGGCCAGCGATCGGCCGGGCGCGGGACTGGATCCTCGGCATGCAGTCTCGGCACGGCGCCAGCAAGGGCGGCTGGGGCGCGTTCGAGCCGGAGAACACCCACCTTCACCTCAACCACATCCCGTTCGCCGACCACGGCGCGCTGCTCGACCCGCCGACCGCCGACGTCACGGCGCGCTGCGTGTCGTTCCTGTCGCAAATCGGCATGGCACCCGATGATCCGGCGCTGGCGCGCGGGATCGCCTACCTGCTGCGCGAGCAGGAGCCCGGCGGCAGCTGGTACGGAAGATGGGGCACCAACCACATCTACGGCACCTGGTCGGTGCTGTGCGCGCTAAACGCCGCCGGCCTGCCGCACGACGCACCCTGCATCCGCCGCGCCGTTGCTTGGCTGATCTCGGTGCAGCGCCCCGATGGCGGCTGGGGCGAGGACGAAGAGACCTACGACCACGCACCGCCTGGCCGGTATCACGAAAGCACGCCGAGCCAGACCGCTTGGGCGCTGCTCGGGCTGATGGCCGTCGGCGAGGTCGAAAGCGATGCCGTCGCCCGTGGCATCGGCTACCTGCTGGCGACCCAGGATGCCGAGGGGGAATGGATCGAGCTTCCGTACACTGCTGTCGGTTTTCCCCGGGTTTTCTACCTCCGCTACCACGGTTACCGATTGTTTTTCCCGCTGATGGCGCTGGCGCGTTTTCGCAATCTCAGCCAGGCCAACAGCCGCAAGGTCGAGTTTGGCTACTGATCTCCGCTCCGCGAGAGCCGGGGTGGTGGTCGGACTGGAGGCGGAGGCGCGCATCGCAAGGTGGCTCGGCCTGCCGGTCGAGGTCGGCGGCGGCGGCGCCGAGGGTGCCACGGTGGCGGCCGGCCGGTTGGTTGCATCCGGTGCGCACGCTCTTATCAGCTTTGGCCTGTGCGGCGGCCTGAGGCCCGATCTGACCGCCGGCGAGCTGCTGGTTCCGACGGTGATCCTGTGCGACGACGGCGCCCGGTTCGAGACCAATGCGGCGCTGAATTCCTATATGGGGGGAGCCACGCCTCACATCATGCTCGCCGGCAGCCGAATTCTTTCCCGTGCGTGCGAGAAAGCGGCGATGTGGCGCGAAACCGGCGCGGCGGCGGTCGATCTCGAAAGCGGCGCTGTGGCCCGGGCGGCCGTGGCGCACGGGCTGGCGCATGCCTGCCTGCGGGCGGTCTGCGATCCCGCCGGCGACGACCTTCCGCCGGCGGCCGTAGCGGCGCTGGATGGCGCGGGCCGGATCCGAGGCGGCGCCGTCGCCTGGTCGGTGCTTTCGCATCCGGGCCAGTTGGGCGCGTTGATCGCGTTAGCGGCCAACGCCGCCGCGGCACGCCGCGCGCTGATGAGGCGAGTCAGGATTATAGCCGCACCTTAACGGATGCGCTCCGGGCGCTTCCCCAATGCCTGAAGGTGGGGCGGGGTTTGGGGCGTAGCAGGCCAAGGTTCCGACTGGCTGCCTTCGGCCAGTTGGAATACCTGCAGAGGGAGGGCCCATGCTTTTTTACTCCCTCAAATACCGCTCAAGCTCCAATCCGGCCCGTTGCCAGGTGAATTGCTCGATATTCCGCGTTCCGGCCTGCTGGACCCGACGCCGCAACGCGGCATCCTCGGTGATCGCGACCAGGTTGCGCAGCATCGCGTCGTGGTCTCCAGGAGGGCTGAGCAACGCGGTCTCGCCATCGGTCGCGAATTCGCGGAAGCCGCCGATATCCGTGCCGACGAAGGCGCAGCCGCATGCCATGGCTTCGGACGGGGGCACTCCCTAACCCTCGGCCAGACTGGCGCCGAGATAGACGGCATTCTTGTTGTAGATGCGCGCGACGAGGTCGTCCTGGGTAGGCTCCTGGAAGTAGTCGATCCAGACCGGCATGTCGGGGCCGCGCGGCGGCACCTCGAACATCGAGACGGGTATGTGAGGAAAGCGCTCATGGTAGCGCCGCAGGACGGCGAGGGCATCCGGCACGCCCTTGATGGCCTGATGGTGATAGAGGCTCATCGGCCGCCGATCGGACGGCGCGGTGACGCGGAAGCGGCCGAGATCGAGCCCGTTCGGGATATGACGTATGTCGGTGGCGCCGATCCGCGTGCCGATCTCCTCAAGCCATCTGGAGATCACGATCTTGCGCAGCGGCAGGCGCCAGGTGGCGTTGACCTCGTCCTCGGGGGCATCCCAGATCTCGTGATGCTGGATTAGGTAGAATTTTCTTCCATTTGCGGCTGGCAGGGCGGCCACTGGCGTTGCGGTGGACCAAGCGGTGGTAATGGTCGCGTCGGCGTCGGGCATCGAGCCACCCCGCAGATCCGCGACGAGGGCCAGCCGGACCTTGGGATGCAGGGCATGCCAGGGCACCAGGGGACGGTTGAGCAGGCGCTTGCGTGCCGCCCACAGGCGCTTGCGCAGGAAATCGAGCGGCGGGAGCTTTCGCCGGCGGCAACAGGCGGCGAGGAAACACGATGGTCACGGCGTGGCCCCTTGCCGCCAGGAAGTCGGCATATTCATAGACCACGCGGTAACCGCCGATCGGGGTCGGCGTGTAGTATGGCAGCACGAAGTTGATCCGCAGCGGCGAGATCAAAGCGGCTGCCTTCTGACGGGCACTACCTTGAGGCCAATGCGGCGAAACACTGCCGTGTCCCGATCGGTCCAGAAATCGAGCCCCGACAGCGCAACGGCGAACACAGCCAGGTAGATCGACGCATCCAGCGCCAGGAACGCGAGGCCGATCAGCCGGCCACCGGCAGGCTGTACCGTCTGGGCGATCCACACGCCGAGGCAGGCGGCCAGGGTGGCGAGCAGCAGCCGCCACAGCCAGTCGCCCATGGTCTTGAACCATGGCATGGCGAAGCGGCGGTGGAACAGCACCAGGAAGTAGGCCGAGCCCGCGACGTTGGCCGCGATGATGCCGGCGAGCCCGAACGATGGTGCCAGCCCGACCGTAAGGCCGATGTTCAGCACCATGCTCAGGACCGCGTAGTAGGTCTCGTAGCGCGGCTGCCCGGCGGCCCGCACCATGGTCGTGCCGCCGCCGGTGAG
>JANXRT010000372.1 GCA_025356735.1 Acetobacteraceae bacterium
CCCTTGCGCCTTCCGTCGCCTGTTTTTGGCATCCAGAAGATGGCGGAAGGTGCAAGGGCTTTTCCGCCCTACCCGGTCGGCCGGAAGCCCATGATGCGTTCGAACCGCTCGCAGTAGGCCGGCCAGACTTCCGGATTAAGAATCCGTGGCGGGCGCTTGCCGTCGAGGATGTCCAACATTTGCTCGGCCGCAATCCGTGCGATGTTCTCGCGCGACTCGAACGTGACGCCGGCGGTGTGCGGGCTGACCAGCACATTGGGAAAAGCCATCAGCGGATGGTCGTGCGGCGGCGGCTCCTTCTCCCACACGTCCAGCCCGGCGCCGGCGATGCGGCCTTCCCGCAACGCGTCGGCCAGCGCCGCCTCGTCATGGATGAAGCCGCGCGCGGTGGTAATGAAATAGGCTTCCTTCTTCATCAGCGCATACTGCGCCGCGCCGATCATGCCTTTGGTTGAGGCGATCAGCGGGCAGTTGATCGAGACGTAATCCGCGGCACCCAGAAGCTCCGAAAGCTCGACCTTCGTCGCACCCTTGGCGGCAACCTGTGCCGCGGTCAGGTTCGGATCGCAGGCCAGCACCCGCATCCGGAACAGCCCGCGGCAAAGCTCGGCCACCCGCGAGCCGACATGGCCGAGCCCGACGATGCCGACTGTGCGACCGGTCAGGTCGTGGCCCTTGTAGTCGTTTCGGGAAATATTCGATCGCGCGCGCATGAACCGGTCGGTCTCGCCGATGCGCTTGGTCAGCGCCAGCATGAAGCCGAGCACGTGCTCGGCCACTGCCTCGGCGTTGCCGCCGGCCTGGTTGACTGCTAGCACGCCGGCCGCCGTGCAGTCGGCGAGATCGATGGTGTCGAAGCCCGATCCGTTCGACGACACCGCCAGCAGGTTCGGCGCCCGTGCCAGCAGCGCCGACGTGGCGTAGAACTTGGGGAAGATCTCGTCTCGCGCCGCGCCGATCTGGTAGGCGTGCGCCGCCGCCAGCACCGGGTCGATGTCGCTGTCCAGGCTATCGTTCTCCAGCTTGCTCAGCTGCACGTCCGGCCGCCGGCCAAGAATCTCCGAAAACACCGGCGACGCCAGGTATTTGACGTAGAACACGCGCTTGTTGTTGACAGCCATTCGGACGCTTCCCTCACCATCTTGTTGCGTCATGGTATACGCGCCGGTAGGCCGTCCAGGTAACCCCACGGAGACACACGCTTGCGCATCCTGTTCGCGACCCTGATCGGCTTTGCCGGCTTCTTCGCCTATGTCGGCGGCGTGGTGGTGCTGGCCGACCGGGTGACGCAGGCGCACTGGCTGGTCCAGCTGCTATTTTTCATTGCCGCCGGGGTGGTATGGGCGTTTCCGGCACGGTGGCTGATGTTCTGGTCCGTAGGGAAGCGCTGACTTGCAGTGCACGAAGCATCGCCTCGGCGGTGGCGTCCAACCGCGCCGCGCCCGGCGGACCGTTGCGCTCCTCCCAATCCTTGATCCGGTCAACGATGTCATACACTGCGCGCAGCGCTGCCACCGCCGCCGGATAGTCGCCCTCGCTTGTTGTCCGCGCCATCCAGTGATCGATCCGGGCATGGGCATAGGCGGCAAAATTGGCAGGTTCCGAAGGCGCCCGCACCCGGTCCGGGTTGGCGGTGTAGCGGTTGGTCTTCTCGATCCAGCTCTCGGTGTCGGCGTTCGACAGATGCTCGATGCAGATGCCGGTGTCGGGCGAGATATGCTCAATGTTTTCCGACAGAACGGAAACGCCGCCATGCACCGTCGGCCCGAATTCGACCGCGCCGCGCCGGAAAAACCGCGGATGGTGCTCGGGCCAGTAATACGCGCCGGCATCGAACCGACCGAGGATATGGTGCTTCAGCGGCAGGTAGAAGACATCCCGGCTGGCGTCGAACTCCCGCTCGCCCAGGAAACGCATCGCCTGCGGGCTCAGTACCTCGTCGTCATCGAGGTAAAGAATCCAGTCATGCGCGCAGTGCGACAAAGCCAGGACCCGCGTGCCCTCGACGGTCGGCGACCACGGCACCACGATCACCTCGTCCGCCAGGCTCCGCGCCACTTCCGCCGTGCCGTCGGTCGAGCTCTTGTCAATGACGATCAGCTGGTCGGCAATCCGGGCCGCGCGCAGGCATAGCCCAAGCAGCTTCTCGCGGTTGTAGGAAACAACGAAACAGCTGATCTTCACCGTCATGCCCGGCTTAGGAAATCCAAGAGCAACCGGCTCACGGCTTCCGGCTGCTCCTGCTGCACCCAGTGTCCGGCACCCTCCAGCAGGTGGCAGCCGACCATGTCGGTGCAGGCGACCTCCTGCATCCGCTCGAACGCGCCGGGCGTCTGGCGCACCCCCCAGTCGCGGCGCCCGCCGATGAAGCAGGAGGGCACGTCGATCGTCGCACCGGAAAAAACCTCAAGCTCGCCGGCGATCGCGGCGTCGGTGCGGCAGCGATACCATTGAAGCCCGCCCTGGAACCCAATGCGGCTGTATTCCCCGGCATAGACCGCGAGTTCGGCGTCGGACAGCCAGTCAGGCGTCACGGCTGGCATCTCGGGCGCGACCGTCTCCGCCATCCCGGCATCCAGGTCCATGATGTAGTAGGTCGGCATCTTGGCCAGCTCCGCCGCGGTCCAGGATGCCAGCGGAAACGGCAGGTTGCCGGGCCAGTCGGCGCTTTTCTGGTGGTAGTAGGCGCGCAGGAACGCCGAAACTCCCTGAGCCGCATGCCACATGTTCTCGTTGGCGCCGCGTGTGCCATAGTACCAGTGGTAGTGTTTCCGCGGTCGGTCCAACGCCGCCAGTGCCGCATGGATGTCCGGCGTTGCTGCGCCAGATGGCAACAAGGGTGGCCCGCCGAACGGCGCGCTCATGAACGCCACGCTTCGAAACATATCGGGTCGCGCCAGCACGCAGTAGGCCGCCACCGGTGATCCGAAATCATGCCCGGCCACCGCCGCCGCCGACCGGTATCCGAACGCCGAAACCAGCGCCACCATGTCCCGCACCAGGTTCAAGAACCGGAATGACCGCAGATCGCCATCGTACTCCGCATCCCACCCGGTGGTGCGCCCGTAGCCGCGCTGGTCCGGCGCGATCACGTGGTAGCCGGCCGCCGCCAGCGGCGTCATCACCCGGCGCCAGCTATAGGCCAGCTCCGGAAAGCCGTGCAGCAGCAGCACGCACGGCCGCCCCGGCGTCTCGAACCCGGCTTCCAGCACGTGCATCCGCAGCCCGTTGATTCCGTCCACGAATCGCGACCGCACCCCGGCGGGCAGCACGGCAGCATCCAGCGGCGCCAAACCCATCTTTCCGTTTCCCTAGCCGACAACCATCGATGGATGCCCGCTGTTCACCGCCTCCGCAAGCCGCCACTGGACACTTGGAAACGCCTCGCCTACTGGCAGGCAGCAAATCCGCCCGGAGTAGACCATGCCCATTTCCCGCCGCGCCCTCATCGGCACCGCCGCCGCGACCACGCTTCCAACGCTCGCAGCACGCGCCCAATCGGCGAGCCCGGTCATAAAGCTTGGCGTGCTCAACGACATGTCCGGCCTCTACCGCGACGATGGCGGCCCCACCGGCCTGCTTTGCGCCATGCAGGCGGTCGAGGAATTCGCCTCCGCCAATGGCCTCAAGGTCGAAATCGTCAACGCCGACCATCAGAACAAGGCCGACATCGGCGCCAGCATCACCCGCCAATGGATCGACCGCGACGGCGTCGATGCCATCGTCGACGTGCCGACCTCCTCGGTCGCCCTCGCCGTTGCCACCATCTGCCGCGAGAAGAACAAGGTGATGCTGAACTCCGGCGGCGGCACCAGCGAGCTCACCGGCACGCAATGCAGCCCGAACACCATCCACTGGACCTACGATAGCTACATGCTGGCCAAGGCCCCCGGCCAGGCGATGGTCAAATCCGGCGGCGACACCTGGTTCCTCGCCGTCGCCGACTACGCCTTCGGCCAGCAGATGCAGCGCGACGTCAGCAAGATCGTCATCGCCGCTGGCGGCAAGGTCATCGGCAACACGCCTTATCCGTTTCCCGACACCACCGACTTCTCGTCGCTGCTGATCAGCGCCCAGGCCTCCGGCGCCAAGGTGCTCGGCCTCTGCAACGCCGGCGGCGACACCATCAACTGCATCAAGCAGGCGCAGGAATTCGGCATCGCCCGGTCGATGAAGATCGTGCCGCTGCTGCTGCAAAGCACCACGGTGCATGCGCTCGGCCTGCCCGTGGCACAGGGGCTGATCTTCGCCACCTCGTACTACTGGGACCTCAACGACCGCACTCGCGCCTTCCAGAAGCGCATCGGGCCGAAAACCCCGAAGATCGTGCCCAACATGACCCAGGCCGGCAACTACGGCTCCGTCACCCACTACCTCAAGGCCGCCGCCTCGATGGGTGCCGCCGCGATCAAGGCCGACGGCCGCGCCGCCGTCGCCAAGATGAAGTCAATGCCGACCGACGACGACTGCTTCGGCCCCGGCTTGATCCGCGAGGATGGCCGCGGCATCCATCCAGTGTACTTGATGCAGGTCAAAACGCCGGATGAGAGCAAGCAGGAATGGGACCTGTTGAGGGTCATCGCCACTTTGTCAGGCGAAGATGGATTCCGGCCGATGAGCGAGGGTGGGTGCCCACTTATAAAAGTATAAGCAAGGCTGGGGCTCTGCCCCTGACCCCGCCCCATCTTCAAGCATTGGGGTAGCGCCCCGGTGCGCCTAACCTAGCCTTCGGCGGTACAAACCAATCAACCGCTCCCAATGGCGCTCTGCGGCCGGCTGGTCGTAGCACCAGCGCGCCGGGAATGCGAAGCCATGGTGCACGCCGGGATACATCTCCAGTTCTCCGGCCGCGCCCGACGCATCAAACAAACCGCGCAGGGTGTCCACCATCGGCAGCGGCGCCAGCTCATCGTGCTCGGCGCACGCAATGTAAAGCTCGCTGCGCGCCTGAGCCAACAATAGATGCGGGCTTTCCTCCGCATCGCTGACCAGCCAGGTGCCATAGAACGATGCCGCGGCCCCTACCCGGTCCGGAAACCGCGCGGCGGCGGCCAGCGCATACGGCCCGCTCATGCAGTAGCCGTGGCAGCCGATCGCCGCCGGCTTCGAAATGCCCGCTCCGTCCAGCCAGCCGATCACATCGGAAACATCCTCCATCACTGGCGGGATGGTCATCTTCGTGCGAACTGCCCGCATCCGGTCGCGTTCCGGTCCCGGTTCCAGCACGTCCGGCCCATACATCGTGTCACGCCCGGCGCGGTAATACAGGTTCGGCAGCAGCACGCAGTAGCCGACGCTGGCCAGCCGCCGTGCCATGTCGCGCAACTCCTCGCGGATGCCCGGCGCATCCATCAGCAGCAGTATCGCCGGGTGCAGGCTGCCGCGCTCAGGGCGGCAGACGAAAGTTTCCATGGCGCCGGCACGGGTGACGATGTCAAGGGTCTGCTCGATCATGCTGGAAGCTCCTTTATCTCAAGGTCCAGCCTTCGCAACCGATGCGCAAGGTCTCAGGGGTCAAGCTTCTCGTTCTCCTCCTCGGTCACCGCCTCCGCCTTTGCGACAGCCTTGGCAGTCGAGCCCTGCAGCGCCGCCAGCGCTTCGATCGCCTCGTCGAGTTGAGCCCGGATGGAGCGCAGGTTGCTGGCAAGCAAATCGTAGGCGTCGGCCGGCGCATCGCTTGTCATTGCCTTGTTTCCTTGCCTGACACGAATAGTTTCAGCCGGGTCCGGCCTTCGCCGGCGCCGCGCGGCCGCCCTGCGTGAGGCGGCTGCACGAATCGTTCTCGCCGACCCCAAGCGTGATCGTCGGCAGCACCGCCGCCGGCGGGAACACCACGGCGAGCGCGGCAGCCGCCGCGCCGCGCACTCCGGCTTCGGCCAGCTCCGGTCGGATGCTGGGGTTCTTGAGGGTGCCGGTGACGCGAATCGGCGCCGGCAGCGTGCCTACGGAGAAATGCTTGCTGTCGGTCTTGATCGTCATGTCCACGGTTTCGCGCGCCAGGTTAACGCCGCCGCCGCCGTTGATGATCGCATTGTCGAAATCGACCAGCAGGGTGTGGCTGCTCAGCAAGCCATGGGCCAGGCCAAAGTCGGCGATCATGCAGTTGAGCTTGGAACGATCCGGGATGCCGAGCGCCGACAGCACCGCCTTGCCGAACTGGAAGCCGGACAGGTCGACCAGCAGCGAGCTGAGATCGCCGCCCACCATCGACAACGTCAGCCGACCGCTTCCGTTGGCCACGATGTCGGCGACCGAGTTGCCGGCGCCATCGATCGAGCCCTGGCCGGTGATGGTGCCGGCACCACGGATGATCTTCGTCGCCGCCAGCATGTGGCCGAGGTCGACCCGTTTGAAATCGGTGTGCACCTTCACCAGCGCCGCCTTGTTGCCGACCCCCGGCACCACGTCCAGCGTCGTCTCGATCGCGCCGCGGCCGACCGCAAACGACGCTGGCTTGAGCGTGATGTGCCCATCCACGATGTCAAGGTTGGCCACCAAGTTATCGAGCGGCATCTGATCGCCCTTGAGATGGCCGCCCCGGAACTTCAGGTGCAGGTCGGCGCTCTTCAAGTCCGGCACGCTGATCGGCTTGTCCGGCAGCAGCTTCGGGCTGGCATCCGCCGCGGCGATCGCCCTGCGCTGCTCCGCCGTCTGGTTGGGCGTGTTGGCGCGCCCGGGTTCGCCGCCTATGAAGCCCCCCAGGTCGGCCAGGTCGATCTGACGCGACTGCAGGTCCGCCATTATCACCGGCCGCGTTGGACCCGGATCGACATCGATGTCGCCAGCGATGTCGCTCGACCCGACCCGCCCGGTGAAATGATCATAGTGGATGTGGCCGGCACGGTAGTCGAGGTTGCCAGCGGTCTGGAACGGCGGCGTCTTTGGGATGGCGATGCCGGTGAGCGGCGCCGCCAGGCTCATGTCCGGCCCGGAAAGCTGCAGCTTGAGGTTGGCACCAGCGAAGCTGAGCGGGCTTTCCACGGTGCCGTCGAGCGCGACCTTGGTCGCGCCGTTGGCTATATGCATGTTGATCGGATAGGGCGTGCCGGCGTCACGCAGCGACAATATGGCCCCTGCCTTGGCGTCCGCGGTGATTGGCTGGCCGCCATAGGTGCCGTGGGCCTGCGCCACGATGTTGGCGGCCTGGTTGCCATCGGCCGCCGCATCCTCGGTCGCGACATCAACCGCCATGTCAGTGCGCAGCTTGGCCGAGACGACATGGGCATGTCCGTCATGAACGATCAACGCGCCGATTTGGGGCGAGCTTGAAGGCTTGGAAGGCTTGTCGGAGCTGCCACCGGAAAGGGCCGGGAAGCTCCAGTTCGCAGTGCCGTCGGCCTTCTGCGCTGCCTCAACCACCGGCTTCTCCACCATAATCGACGGCAGCACGATGCGGCCGTGCAGCAGTTCGCCCAGGCTGACGGCGATGCTCAGCCGGCTCGCGGTGGTGAAGGGCGGATCGGCGGGAAAACCATCCGGGTTGTCGATCCGGATGCCGTCGGCGACGATCGTGCTGGTCCAGCCCGGATGCACCGACAGCCGGCCGATGGTGACGTGGCGCCCGAGCGCGGCCGAGGCCCGCGCCTCGACCATCGGGCGGAACCAGTTCCAGTCCCACAACGCCGCCAGCAGAATAATCGCCCCGACCAGCACGGCGGGTATCAGCCACAGCTTCCGGCGTCTCGACTGCGCCATTGCAACCTCCGCGCGGCTGTTTCACGTGGTCGGTCAACGCGGCAGCGAAGCGTCGGTTGCAAGCCCACGAAACGGTTCAGGAAGGGATGGTGGAGCTGAGCGGGATCGAACCGCTGACCTCGTCATTGCGAACGACGCGCTCTCCCAACTGAGCTACAGCCCCCCATTCCATGGATGCGCCGCGCGTTGGCTGCGCGGCCGGCCTCGGGGCGCGGACAATGCTCAGCACGCCCCCTGAGAGTCAAGCTAGGAGGAGCCGAAAATTATGCCAGTTGCGGCGAAAATTGGCTGAAGCTAGGTTCCGCGCCTTCACGGAGAACGCTGAATGATCCGGATACTGTTTCAACTCGCCGATGTCGTGCTCAGCTTCTACAGCTGGGCCATCATCCTGGCCGCGGTGTTCAGCCTGCTGACCTCGTTCGGCGTGCTCGACAGCCGCAACCGGTTGGTCTGGACCGTCGGCGACTTCCTGACCCGCATCACCGAGCCGGTGCTCGGCCGCGTCCGCCGCTACATGCCCAATCTCGGCAACATCGACATCAGCCCGATCGTCGTGCTGGTGCTGATCCAGTACGTCATCCGCCCGCTGCTCAACAGCCTGTATGCCGCGATCGAGTTCGGCGCCTGGCAGGGATTGCTGTTCTAAACTCCATGACCGCCCGCATTCTTGACGGCCGCGCGATCGCGATGGCGATGCGAAGTGCCCTCGCCGGCCGCGTGGCGACTTTGCCGTTCGTTCCTGGCCTGGTGGTCGTGCTGGTCGGCGACGACGCGGCGAGTGCCGTCTATGTCCGCAACAAGGACCGCGCCGCCGCCGGCGCCGGCATCTTCGCACGGACTGTTCGCCTGCCTACCGCGATGTCGGAAGCCGAGCTGCTGTCCTGCATTGCCGGGCTGAACGACGATGCGGCGGTGGACGGCATTCTGGTGCAGCTGCCGCTGCCGGCACATATCCGCGTCGGCGTGATCGTCGCCGCGATCGATCCGGCAAAGGATGTGGACGGATTTCATCCGCTGAACGTCGGGCGGCTGGCTGAGGGCACGCCGTTCCTCGCACCCTGCACCCCAACCGGGGTCATGCGCCTGCTGGCGGCGGCGAACGTGGTTGCCGCAGGGGCCAGGGCCGTGGTGCTGGGCCGGTCCGCCATTGTCGGCCGGCCGATGGCGGCGCTGCTGCTGGCCGCCGACGCCACCGTCACCATCGCCCATTCGCGCACCCGCAACCTCGCCGCCGAATGCCGCCGGGCGGAAATACTGGTCGCCGCCGTCGGCCGCGCCCAGATGGTGCGCGGCGACTGGGTAGCCGATGGTGCCACGGTGATCGACGTCGGCATCAACCGGCTGGCGGACGGCACCTTGGCTGGCGATGTCGCGTTCGGGGAATGTCTGCCCCATGCCGGCGCCATCACCCCGGTGCCGGGCGGCGTCGGGCCGATGACGATCGCCTGCCTGCTGGAGAATACCGTGACCGCGGCCATAGCCCGGCGCAATTAGAAATCGGTCACGCGGCCCTTATGCTGCCAATCGCCGTAGCGGGTCGGCTCCGGACCGGCGCTGCCACCGGTTTCCGGTGCCAGGGGGGCAAGCATCCGGCGCAACCGGGTAGCCTGGTCGGGGTTGAGCGCGCCCTCCGGCAGCCGCCCCGCCAGGATGTCGCGCAGCTGCACGACCAACGAAACCGGAGCCGAGGCGCGAACCAGCAACACGCCGGTTTCGGTCGCGGTTTTCAGCTCGGCCTCCGCCGGATCGCCATCGCGGACCACGGCGACCAGGGCCTGGCAGGCAAGTTTTTCCGGATCGACCCCGGCGGAGGTGACCAGGACGGCTGCCCGGTTGACCTCCGCTCCGGCATCGGACCCAAACAGTTCGGCGACATCCGACAACGAAGCGAGCGGCGGCTCGTGCAGCCGTGCGGAATCGATGTCGAGAAAGAAGATCATTGGCAGGGTCATGTCGCTGACTTAATCCTGTCGGGATGGGTAATGCGGCAATCGCCAATCATGGCGGAGGCTACAAGGTGGGCGCCATCGTCCCCGATGCAAGCCACGCTCATGGCCGCCGGCAGACAGTTGCGACCGGCCGGTCGTGCCGCTATAGCACCGCATCGGGAGCGATCCCGCCCCGTGGCCGACGTAGCTTAGTGGCCGACGTAGCTCAGTGGTAGAGCAACTGATTCGTAATCAGTAGGTCCGGAGTTCGACCCTCCGCGTCGGCACCAG
>JANXRT010000400.1 GCA_025356735.1 Acetobacteraceae bacterium
CGGCTGGTGAGCGAAGTGATGACCTGCATGATGTGCTCGACGATCACGATGGTGATGCCGCGGCCCTGGATGGCGCGCACCAGCTCGATCGCGGCGCGTATCTCGGTCGGCGTCAGCCCGGCCAGCGCCTCATCCAGCAGAAGCAGTTCCGGCTCGGTCGCCAACGCGCGGGCGATCTCCAGCCGCTTGCGGCCCGGCGTGCCGAGCGAGCCGGCGCGCGTGCCGGCTAGCGCGTCGAGCCCGGTGAAACCCAGGATCGCATCGGCCGCCCGCCGCGCCGAGGCCCGGTCGCCATGGCGCAGGAAGGCGCCGACCATGACGTTCTCGGCCACCGACATGTCCTCGAACGTCACCGGCACCTGGAAGGTACGCGCCATGCCAAGCCTTGCATGCGCCTCCGGCGTTGCGCGCGTCACATTCTGGCCCTTGAACCGGATGGTTCCCGATGTCGGCGACAGGTCGCCTGCGACGCAGTTGAAGAAGGTGCTCTTCCCGGCGCCGTTGGGCCCGATCAGCCCGGTGATGCCGCCCGCCGCCACCGACAGGGACGCGCCATTCACGGCCCGGAAAGCGCCGAACTGCATGACAATGTTTTCCGCCTCAAGCAGCATGGCGGAATCTTTTATCGGTAATTCGCCGCCAGATCTCTGCGACCCCGCCCGGCTGGAAGCGCGCCACAAGGACAATGATGGCGCCGTAAACAATAAAGGTGACCCCTGTGCCGCCGCCGCCGAACGCCGCGTTGGTCGCTTCCTCCAGCGGCACCAGGATCAGCGCGCCGACCACCGGGCCGAACAAGGTGCCGGCGCCGCCGAGTGCGGCAATAATCACCATCTTGACCGACAGCAGGATGCCGAGCCCGCTTTCCGGATCGACGAATCCGACCATCACCGCATAGAGCGAGCCCGCCACCGAGGTGAACGCCGCCGACAGCATCAGCGCGTAAAGCTTGTAGGTCAGCACCGGCACGCCCAGCGACCGCGCCGCCCGGTCGCCGCCGCGAATCGCCGCCAGGTAGAACCCCATCCGGCTTCGCTGCATCCACCACGTCACGCCGAGCAGCACCGCCAGCACGGCGAGGAACAGGTAGTAGTACGGCACCGGGCTACGGAACGAGAAATCCATCCAGCTGCGCGCCACAGGCGGCCCCATCAACCCGACCGCGGCCCCCGTCAGATTCCAGTTGGAACAAAGAATGCGGATCAGCTCGGCGCTGGCGATCGTCGCCATCGAGAAATAATGCCCGCGCAGCCGGAACGTCGGCGTGCCGACCAGGGCCGCAAGAACCAGGCTGACCGCGATGCCGAACGGCGCCCCGGCCAAGGGCGGCCAGCCCCATTGGGTGAACACGATCAGCGACGCATAGGCGCCGGCGCCGAAATACACCACGTGGCCGACCGAGATTTGCCCGGCATAGCCGCCGACGATGTTCCAGGCCGAGGCCGAAATCGCCGCCAGCAGCACCAGCGCGCCGACACGCTGCAGGAAAACGTCGTGCACCAGAACCGGCCAAAGCAGGGCCAGCAACAGCGCCGCGATCCCGATCCACCGTTGCAGCGTCATAGCTTGCCCAGCAATCCCTGCGGCCGCACCCACAGCACCGCGAGAAACAACGAGTAGACCAGCACATCCTGGTACACCGCGCCGATCAGATAGGCTGAAACCGCCTGAATCACGCCGATCGCCAGTCCGGCGATCAACGCCCCCGGCACCGACCCGAACCCGCCCAGGCAGACCACGACGAAGGCGATCAGCGACAGCGACTCGCCGACCGTCGGCGAGATATAGAAGAACATCGCGATCAGCGCTCCGGCGATCCCGGTGCTGGCCGCCCCCACACCCCAGGCCAGCGCCTGCATCCGGTCCGGCCGTATGCCCATCAGCATCGCGGCGTTGCGATCCTCCGCCACCGCCAGCAGCCGCGAGCCGAGCATGGTGCGGGTCAGCACCAGATGCATGCCCAACGTGATGAGCAGCGCCAGCACGCCGCCGAGCAGCCGTGACGCCTCGATGCGGATGCCGCCCAAGTCGATCGTGCCGCCGACCAGATTGTCGGGCAGCGAGACGAAATTGGCCGAGAACGCCCAGAACGCGGTGTAGCGCAGCACCAGCGCCAGCCCGAAGGTGCCAAGGATCTGGGCTATCATCGGCCCACGCGCGACGTGGCGCACCAGCCCAAGATAGACCACCACGCCCAGCCCGAACAGCAGGATCGCCGCACCCGGAATGAACAGCACCGGCCCGACATGCAGCAGCCCGACGGCGAAGAACGCCGCATACATCGCCAGCATGACGAAGTCGCCATGGGCGAAGTTGACCACGTTCATCATGCCCCAGATCAACGTCAGCCCGGACGAGAACAGCGCGTACACCGCGCCCATCAACAATCCGCTGACCACCACCTGAAGTAAGATCAAAAACCGTGGCCGCCGAATACGAGCATCAGACCGACCTATCCGATCGACCCGAACATGACAAGCTAATCAACGCCGTAGGGCGGAAAAGCACTTGCGCCTTCCGCCATCTTCCGCCGGCACCGCTCCATAATTTCAAACGGCCCGATCTCATGCCGAACCACGCCGATATCCGCGCTATGAGCCACGATCATCGCCTCGATCTCCGGATCGCGCAGCCCGAAGCTGACATGCGGCGTGTAAAGGTAAAAACCCGCGCCGGTCCTACGGCCAAGCCGCCCCATCGCGACCACCAGCCCGGGAATAGCCGACCAGCCCGGGCCGTTCATCCAGCATGCCTGGAACAAATCGATCCCGATATCGTCCAGTCGCGCCAACGGCCCGGCATCGAAGCCCCCCGCCACCATCGCCGCATCCACCTGCCGCGGCACGCAGCCCTGCTCCAGGAGCAAAAAGACCTCGCGCATCAACTCGCCGAAATCCGCTTCCATCGCGCTCGCCTTTGACACCGTGTGCACCGCGCCCAACACTAACCCGAAATCACCGGAGAGCACGCGCATGGGCGCCCTGATCGAGACCATCGCCGAATACGCCGTGCATGAGCAGACCAGCCGGCTGCCCGACGAGGTCCGCCACCACGCTAAGCGCGCTCTGATCGACTGGTTTGCGGCCCTGCTGCCCGGTGCACGCCTGGAACCCGCGACCCGCCTGTTCCGCGCCCTCTCCGACGAGCTCGGCCATGGGCGCGCCACCGTCTACGGCATCAACCAGCGCGCGCCGTTGCGTACCGCGGCACTGCTCAACGGCATAGCCTCCCACACCATCGAGTTCGACGACATCTTCCGTGACGCGGTCTATCACCCCGGCTGCCCGGTGATCGCGGCCGCCTTGGCCGCCGCGCAAAGTCGAGAAGTGGACGGCGATACGCTGCTGCGTGCCATCGTCGTCGGCTACGAGGTCTCCACCCGCATCGGCGTCGCCGTGCAGCCCTCGCACTACAAATATTGGCACACCACGGGGACGGTCGGCACGTTCGGCGCCGCCGCCGCGGTCGCCACCATCCTGCGGCTGAACGCGATCCAGTTCGCCGACGCGATCGGCACCGCCGGCACCTTCGCCGCCGCTTTGCAGCAGGCGTTCCGCACCGAGACCCAGACCAAGCCGCAGCACGCCGGCAACGCGGCCCAGGCCGGCGCGCTGGCGGCACTCGGCGCCGAACAGGGCGTCACCGGCGCGCACGACATCCTGGAGGGTGCCGCCGGCTTCGGCGCCGCGATGAGCGTCGATCCAGACTGGTCGAAAGCCACCGACGGCCTCGGCAGCCGCTACAACATCACCGCCATGACCTTCAAGAACCACGGCTGCTGCGGCCACAGCTTCGCCCCGATCGACGCCGCGCTGGTCTTGAAAAAGGAGCACGGTTTTACCGCCGCCGAAATCGAGAGGATAACCGTCGGCACCTACAAGGCCAGCGTCGACATCACCGGCCGGTGGGAGGTGAGGACGCCCTTCGACGGCCGCTTCAGCACGCCGTACACCGTCGCCAGCGCCATGGTCCACGGCAGCGTCAGGCTCGACAGCGTCACCCCCGAGCGCCTCGCCGACCCCGCCGTGCACGCCCTCATGCAACGGATAGAAATGGAAATCGACCCCAGATGCGAGGCCGACTTCCCGGGCCGCCGCTCGGCCCTGGTATCGATCGCGCTGAAGGACGGAAGCCGGCTGGAGCACTACCAGCCAACCCGCAAGGGCGACCCGGACATGCCGCTATCCGACGGCGAGCTCACCGAAAAATATTATGAACTCGCGACCCCGGTGATCGGCAAGCCGCCGGCCGACAAGCTGCTTGCCGAGATCTGGGCCGCCGATCAGCGCAACGTGGTTTCGTTCGCCACCTAAAAATCAGCCGTTCAGCAGCCGACGCAGGATATGCGCCTCGATCGCCGCGCTCACGCAGCGGCTGCAGACCGACAAGAACATTCCTGACCATCCGGCGGGTTCCCCGATCCCCTCACGGGGCCAACCGATCGAGGTAGCGCTCTGCCTCGGTCCAATCGTCGCCGGCGGCGGACAGGCCAACGTAACCGTCCGGCCGAACGATGAGCAGCCTTCGCGGGTCTGCCGGCGTGCGCGTCGCCGGATCGAGCACGCCGGGAAAATGGGCGGCCAGCGCCGCGCCCCTGGTCCGATCGGCTGAAAACAGCACGAACTGGGGTGTCGGCCCGCTGCCAGGCGGCGGCCCGCCATACTGGCTTGGCGCAAGCCGTTCACCTGCGTGGCGACCAACCGAAAGGGGGCTGCTCGCATAGGCGATCTCAACCTCGCCCATGGTGGCGGCCATTTTTTCCTGCACGACGTGAAAGCCGAGCATGAAGCGCAGAACGAGGTTGCGGGCGGCCTGCGCACCCGGATGGGCAAGAGTCACCATGTCCGTCATCCGGGTCGCGTTGCGCAACACCATCGTGCCCACCGCGCTCCGCTCCGGCGTGTAGCTGTCCAGCAGGCTGGGCCGGGCCTTGCCCTGAACGACCATGGCCAACTTCCAGGACAGGTTGAAAGCATCCTGCATGCCGGTGTTCATGCCCTGGCCGCCAGCCGGGCTGTGAACGTGGGCGGCGTCGCCAGCCAGGAAAACCCGGCCGCGCGCATACTCGGCAGCCTTGCGTTCGTTGATGCGGAAGTTGGTCAGCCACACCGGATCGACCACGCGAAAGCCGCCTCCCGCCCGCTCGTCGGCCAGCGCCTGCACATCCGACAGGATCGGTGCTGGCCTCGATGATCCCGGGGCCGCCTTGCTCAGGGTCGCGATGATGCGGGACCGGCCACCGGGGATCGGGAAGACGACGAATGGCCCGTCGCGGTGCAGGAACGTGGCGATCTCGTCGGCCGGCGGCGTGCTGTCGCCCTGCAGGCGAACATCGGCCAGCATCCAGTCGTCACCTTGCGCCACGCCCTTGAACGCGAAGCCCAGGCCGTGGCGCACCGTGCTGTGCGCGCCATCGCAGCCAACCAGCCAGGATGTCTCGGCCGCTTCCTCGCGCCCGTCGGCGTGACCCAGGCGCACCTCGGCATGATCTGCCGCCTCGCTGAAGCCCAACAGCTCGACCCCGCGTTCCACCAGGATGCCCAGCGACCGGAGGTGGGCGGTCAACAAACGTTCCGTGTCGGATTGCGGGATCATCAGGGCGAAATTGTAGGGGCTGGCGATGAGGTCGAAGCCGGTGTGTCCCAGCAAGGTCCGGCCGTTGCGGATGGATGCGCCATTGGCACGCAAGCCGGCGTCGAGAAATGCCGGCGTGCAACCCATCCGATCCATCAACTCAAGCGTGCGGCTCCAGATAACGAGGGCCTTGGACGTCTCGGTCGGGTGTGGGCTGCGGTCGATGATGCGGACCCCGACTCCATAGCGTGTCAGCTCCGCCGCAAGGGTCAGTCCGACAGGCCCGGCGCCGACAATCAGGACTGGCTGCATGAGACGATCTTTCAAAGCGAGGCTTTGCAATTGTTGCGACGCCTCGCGTGGCTACCCGGCGCACGCTTCAACCCATCGATCTATCGCTCACCGGACACCCCTATCCAGCAGGGTTCCTGCCATATCGAGCCACCAGGCCGGTCACCACCGAAATCCTTGTCGTTGCGCGAGCGGCGCTATTTCCGCTTGCCTTTCTTCTTGCCGGCGTGCTCCTGCGCGACAGGCTCGAACTCAGCCGGCTCGATGGTGCGAAGAAACTGGCTGCGCGCCGAAGCACCCGCCATCAGGTAGTTGTGGTCCGAGCCGGACAGGATGAACTGCGCCCCCATCGAGATGTATTTGCGCGCGTTCTCCTGGTCATACACCCCGCCCATGCCGGCGAATTTCCCGTGTTTCCGCGCCGCATCAATAATCGCCTGGTAGGCTTCGACCACCCGCGCATGGCCGATCTGGCCGGAGATGCCCATTTCCGCGGTCAGGTCCGAGGTGCCCATCAACAGCACGTCAATGCCGTCCACGGCGGCGATGGCGTCGGCGTTCTTGACGCCGTCGGGGCTTTCGATCA
>JANXRT010000424.1 GCA_025356735.1 Acetobacteraceae bacterium
CTGGAAGCCTGCATAGCTGTCGGCGGTGACGGCGTCGCATTTCTCGCGGTAGGCGCCGACGCCGCCGATATAGGGCATGAAGATGCGCGGCTTTCCAGGAATGTTGGCGCCCATGTACCAGGAGTTGGCCTGCGGATAGAGCGTGCGGTAGGCAACCTCGTTGACGTGGGCGACCCAGTCGTTCTCGAATGCCGCCGTCGCCTCAATGGCGCCGGCGCCGTTCGCGCGCAGGTTCTCGATGCAGCCGGCGACCCAATCGACGTGCTGCTCGATGCTGACGATCATGTTGCTGAGCACCGAGGGACTGCCGGGTCCGGTGATCAGGAACAAATTGGGGAAGCCCGCGGTCATCAGCCCGAGGTAGGTGCGCGGACCCTCGGCCCATTTTTCCGCTATGGTGCGGCCTTGGCGGCCTCGGATGTCGATCTTCAGCAGCGAACCGGTCATGGCGTCGAAGCCGGTGGCGAAGACGATGGCATCGAGCTCGTAGTCGCGGCCGCCGGTGCGCAGGCCGGCTGGCGTGATGCACTCGATGGGTGCGTTCTTGATGTCCACCAGAGTGACGTTGGAACGATTGTAGGTCTCGTAGTAGCGGGTATCGACGCAGATGCGCTTGGTGCCGATTGGGTGGTTCCTCGGCAGCAGCAACTCGGCCACCGCCTGGTCCTTGACGATGCTTTTGATTTTGCCGTGTACGAAGGCGACGGCGGTGTCGTTGGACGCCTTGTTGATGGCGAGATCGTTGAACGACGTCATGAAGCTGGTGCCGCCCAGCGCCCAGCGCGCCTCATAGGTGCGTTGGCGTTCCTCCGGCGAAACCTCCATCGCCGACTTGTCGTTGAGCTCGGACAGGATGCCACTGCGCTGCTGGCGGGCGGTCAGGCGGTGCTCGGGGTAGCTCGACTTCCACCATTGCTCGTACTCGGCGTCCATCGCGGTGTTGCGCGAGGGGATGCTGAAGTTGGGCGTGCGCTGGAACACGGTGAGGTGGGAAGCCTGCTCGGCGATGACCGGGATGGCTTGGATGGCGGAGGAGCCGGTGCCGACGACGCCGACCCTCATGTCGGTGAAATCGACGCCCTTATGCGGCCATTGGCCGGTGTGATAGGTCTTACCCGAGAAGGTTTCCAGACCTGGGAATTCCGGCACACGGGCGTTCGACAGGCAGCCGGTGGCCATGACGCAGAACTTTGCCGACATCGCCTCGCCGGCTTCGGTGCGCACATCCCACCGGCTGACAGCCTCGTCGAATACCGCCGACGCTATGCGAGTGCCGAACTGGATGTCCCGGCGCAGGTCGAGACGATCGGCGACGTGGTTAGCGTAGGACAGTATCTCGGGCTGGGAGGCGAAGCGCTCCGACCATTTCCAGTCCTGCTGCAACTCGTTCAGGAAGGAATAGGAATACTGCATGCTCTCGACGTCGCAGCGCGCGCCGGGGTAGCGGTTCCAGTACCAGGTGCCGCCGATGCCGTCGCCGGCCTCAAACACGCGTACTTTCAGGCCCATCTTGCGCAGCCGGTGCAGCATATACATCCCGGCGAAGCCGGCGCCGACTATGACGGCGTCGTAGGTAGTCTCGGGCATCGATGGCTCCTGGATTGCAGTAGTGTTTTCTACCGTTTGGTATAGCATTCGGAATAGGCAAAGCAAGATTGGGGCTCTGCCCCAAACCCCGCTAAGGGGCTTGCCCCTTGTGACCCCCCTACTTCCACCAGCCCCGTTCTGGCATTTGCAAGCCAAGGTTCTCCCGCAACGTCGTGCCCTCATACTCGGTATGGAACAACCCGCGCCGCTGCAGCTCTGGCACCACGAACCGAACAAAATCCTCATAGGTGCCCGGCACGTGAGTAGCGGAAATCACGAAACCGTCGCAGGCGCCTGCGGTAAACCATTCCTCCAGCCCGTCGGCAATCTCGCGCGCGCCGCCGACCATCGCATCGTGCGGCTTGGCCCGTTGGGTGAGGTGCAGGAAGTCGCGCGTCGTCGGGTTGGTCTTGCCGCTCGCGGAGATAACCCGATCACGCGTTGCCTGGCTGCCGGACATGCCGTCGAGCTCCTCGGCGGTGAACGGCTCATCGATGGATTTCTTGGCGAAATCGTAGTTGAGGACCTCCGACAACAGCGAAAGCCCATCGATCTCGCGGTAGTCACGCTCGATCACCGCCATCTTGTCCTCGGCCTCGGCGCGCGTTTCGGCGGCGACGGTGTATGTCAGCCGGCTGATCTTGACGGCGTCCGGATCGCGCCCGGCGGCGGCGATCGATTGCTTCTGAGCCGCATAGTCGCGCTTGCCGCCCTCGATGTCGCGGTAGGCGGTGAATATGACCTCAGCCCAGCGCGTCGCGAACCGCTTTCCGCGGCCGCTTGATCCGGCCTGGATGATGACCGGATGGCCCTGCTTCGTGCGCGGCACGGTGAACGGCCCGCGTGAGCGGAAATATTCCCCGACATGGTCCAGCCGGTGCACCTTCTCCGGTGTCGCGAACAAGTTGTTCTCGCGATCCAGAACAATCGCGCCCTCCTCCCAGCTGTCCCAGTGGCCGAGCACGACTTCCAAAAACTCGTCGGCGCGGTCGTAGCGCAGATCGTGCTCGGGATGCTCGAGCTTGCCCATGTTCATCGCCTCGCTGTCGTTCATCGAGGTGACGACGTTCCAGGCGGCGCGGCCGTCGGTCATCATGTCCAGCGTCGAAAACAACCGCGCGACGTGAAACGGCTCGTAATACGTCGTGCTGCAGGTGGCACCCAAACCCAGCCGCTCGGTCGCCATGCCCATCGCCATCAGGGTGGTGACCGGATCGAGCTTGACGCAGCGTATGCCGTTCTGAACGGTGTGGGCGTGGTCGCCGGCATAGATGTCGGGCATCGCCAGGCGGTCGTCGAAAAACCCCATCTGGAATTTCCCGGCCTCCAGGATGCGCGCGATGCGGCGGTAGTACTCCGCCGTCATGAAGTCCGGTGCGGCCTTGTGATGCCGCCACGAACTCGGCATCTGGGTGCAGTTCTGCGCCTGGAGAAAGCCGATCAGGTTCATCTGTCGCATTGGGCGGCTCCTGCTTTACGCCGTAGGCAGACAAGCATGGGGCTCTGCCCCAAACCCCGCCGGGGTAGCGCCCCGGGGCGCATCCATTAAGTAGAGGGGTTCAAAGGGGCGACGGCCCCTTTGCGGGTTTGGGCAGAGCCCAAGCTTTTTGCCTGCAGCGCAAGCGTCATTCGCTGCGTTCCAGCAACTCGATGGACACGTTCTCGGGGCCGCGCAGGAACGCGATGCGCACGCCGGGGCGGATATTGTTAGGTTCCATGGTGAACACCGCACCTTTGGCCTTGAGCTCGACGACAATGGCGTCGAGGCCAATCACGGCGAGGCCGAAATGGTCGAGGCCCTGGTATGGCGACATCGGCGGAGCGGCGGTGCGGCCATCGGGCAGCACATTGGCGATAAAGACGTTGGCGCCGCCTACCTTCATGTCCAGGCGAGGCTGGCCGTTCTGGGTCGAGCGGAGGATTTCGGCGCCGAACATGCGTTGGTAGAAGGCGGCGGTGGCCTCCGGGTCCGGGCTGCGCAGGTGAATGTGGTCATAGGTGAAGCTGGTCATCGGACGGGTTCCTTGTGGATCGTTGACGCGATGGTAGATCGTTCTGCCCTTCCGTCCAGCCGGCTCCGTGCTGTTTGCGACGGGTTCCTTTAAGCAGGGCGTCATGCGCTTTCGACACGACAATCCCGAGCGTGCCAATCCCGAGCGGGGCTACCACCATGGCAACCTGCGGGAGGCGTTGATCGCGGCGGCGCTGGAGCTAATCGGCGAGCGCGGACCGGCCGGGTTCACCTTCGCCGAGGTAGCGCGCAAGGCAGGGGTCAGCACCGCCGCGCCGTATCGGCATTTCCGCGACCGCAACGCCCTGATCGCCGAGATCGCGCGCCGGGGTTTCGAGCGGTTCGCGGCCGAGCTTCAGGCGGCCTGGCGGGAGGGCAAGCCCGATCCGGTCATTGCTCTGGAGAATTGCGGCAAGGCCTATCTGGCGTTCGCACGGCGAGAGCCCGCTTCCTACAGCGCGATGTTCCAGCCTGGCATTCCGCTTGGCGAGGATGCTGCGTTGCTGCTGGCATCCGAACGGGCGTTCGGGGTGCTGCGCCATGCGGCCGACGTGGCATGCGCTTCGGCCAAGGATTTCGCCGGACGCCAGCCGCCGGCGCTGATGGTGGCGCTGCATGTCTGGGCGATGGCACATGGCATCGCCTCGCTGTTCGTGGGTAACGCCGCCCAGAACAAGCTGCCGATGCTGCCGGAGGAGCTGCTGGAGGCTGGGCTGCTGATTTACCTGGAATCGCTGGGACTGACGCCGCGGCCTAAAAATTCGGAAACCTGAAAAGCATCTTGACGAACACCTTTGCCTTGTCCAATTATGTAAATGTTACTTACATCAACATGGAGCTGGGTCATGCACCTGGGCGCGATGCTCTACGGAATACCGAAGCCGGCTTTCATAGTGGCGATGGTATTGGGCTTTATCTGGTGGTGGCCGGCTGGCCTCGCCGCGCTTGCCTACCTCGTCGCCAGTGGGCGCATGGGCGGGCGCTGCCGCAACGGCGGTGTCGGCCGGTGGTACAACACGGCGCAGGCGGCCGGCGAAAATGGTGGCCGGTCGAGAAGCTGCTGGGGCATGTGGCAGATGCCAAATCAGGCGGCTCAGCCGGCACCAAGCGGAAACCGGGCCTTCGACGAATACCGTGCCGACACCCTGAAGCGTCTGGAGGACGAGCAGAAGGAGTTCGTCGAATACCTTGAGCGTCTGCGCCATGCCAAGGACAAGGCGGAGTTCGATCAATTTATGGCCGATCGCCGCCGGCCGGCCACCACCGCTCCCGACGCTCCTAGCGCGATCTAGATCAACACGATCCGATCGTGAGTTCCGGCCGGCTTCGCCACTTCGGCGGAGCCGGCTATTCCTCGTCCTGCAGGGGCGGCCCGCGGGTCACGTCGCGGCCTTTGACCTCCGGCAGCCGCAACCGCGTACCGCCATCGGCCGCCTGGTAGATCGCCTCGATCAGGCGCATGTCCTGAAGCCCTTCCTCGCCCGGCGTGCGCGGAATGCGATCTGCGCGGATCGCCTCGGCGAAATGGTCCATCTCGCAGGGCGAACTGGTTGCGGGGTGTGAAGCGACGGCGTTCGGTGACGTTGCCCTTGCCGACCTTGCGGCCGAAATTCAGCTCCAGGTTCTCATAGGCGAACGCCGGATCGAGGTTCAGCCAGCCGGTCGAACCCATCACCCGAAGCTGGCGGCTTTCATGAACGCTGTAGGCACTGGAGCAATTGGCGACGACGCCGGACGGGAAAGTCAACGTGAAGGCGCAAACGTCTTCGACCTCGCGGAACCGGGCATCGTTGGCGGGCCGGGTCAGCATGGCAGAAATCTCGACCGGCTCCTCGCCCGTCAGGTAGCGCGCGGCGTTGAGGCAGTAGATGCCGACATCGGGCAGGCTGCCGCCGCCGGCCAAGGCCCGGACATGCCGCTATTGGCCGTTATCGGCGTTGTTCTGGCCGTTGACCGCCTGGATCAGGCGCAGCTCGCCCAGTTCCCCAGCGCGGGTCATCCGCATCGCCTCGCGATTGGTCGGCTCGTATTGGCAGCGATAGGCGATCATCAGCTTGCGGCCGGCGGCGCGCATGGCGTCGATCATCACCTTTGCGTCGGCGCTGCTGGTCGCCATCGGCTTCTCGCACAGCACGTGCTTGCCGATCGCGGCGGCGCGCTCGACATACTCGCGATGCATGGAGTTCGGCAGCACGATGTAGATGAAGTCAACGTCGGGATCATCGCGCAGTCGCTCGAAGGCGGCATAGTCATGAACCGACCCGTCCGGAACGCCATACTGACCGGCGATCGTCTTTGCCTTGGCTGCATCGCCGCTAACCAGCGCCGTCAGGCGCACATGCTTCGTTTCGCCGAAGCCGGGCAGGATCTGCTGCAGGGAAAGATGCCCCAGGCCGACGACCGCAACGCCAAGGCGGCGTGACCGGATATCGGCGTTGGGCACACGCGCCTCAGTCTCGGTCGAGTTGGAAAGGGCGGGCAGATCAACGTTCGCCGGGCCGGCCGCTTCCGCCTGAGTACCGGCAATCGTCGCGATCGTGCCGGCGGCGGCTCGCCTGACCAGGCGGCGGCGTGTCAGCTCGAAAGGCATCTTGGGCCAGCTTGCCTTTAGGCGCCGGTTATGCCGGAATTGGCCGGCGGATCGCTGGCTGGGAAGGTATCTTCCAACGCCCCGTCCTGGTTACGTTCCTCGACCCGTATCTCACGGCGGGCGCGATGCCATAATTCGACATCGTTGCCATTCGGCCGGCCGGCTTCCAGCCAAAGTTCATAGGCACGTTCGCGGATGCGCTGCTCCAGGGCGGCCTGCTCAAAATTTTCGTCCTGCCCCTGCATTCCGCGCTCCTTCCGTAAGGCTTCCTGTCACCCTGCCGATGCAGGCAAATGCCGGGAAGACGCGGACGGGGATGACCCCGCCCGCTGTTCCATGTCAGGCTTTGGCGGAGGCCTTGGACGAGGATTTCGAGGTGCTCTTGCCGTGAGCGTCGGTCGACTTCTTGTGGGCGGCGGAGGAGGACTCGTGAGCCGCCTTGGAATGCTTGCCTGCGGTCTCGTGGTCGTCCTTGCCGTGATGCTCCGCTGCCGTGCGATGAGCCTTGGCAGCCTTCTCGTGATGGTCGGCGGCTTCCGTATGTTCCTGCTTTGGCATTGGCCTGCTCCCAAATTGTAAGTGAACGGCTCGTAAGATCTCAAACCGGACCTGCACGCTCCATTCAACTCAACTACGAACAAATCGCCTGAACGTTCCCGCAGGTTGAGGAGCTGCCACAAGAAAATTCAGAGACGCCGCGAACTTTCACCGGATATTTCAATGGTTAGCTGCTGCCGATCAGGATGCCGGCGGCGAGCACCAGCGCGCCGCCGAGCATGACCTTGGCGGCGGCGGATACCGGCGGCGTGTCCATGTATTTCCACTGGATCCAGGCGATCGTCAGCAGCTCCAGCACCACGACGAAGCCGGCAACGACCGTTGCGGTCCAGAAATCGCGGATCAGGTAGGGCAAGGTGTGGCCGATGCCGCCGGCGATGGTCATGGCGCCGCAGACCAGGCCGCGCAGCCACGGCGTGCCGCGGCCCGACAGTTTGCCATCGTCGGCCAACGCCTCGGCGAAGCCCATCGAGATGCCGGCGCCGATCGAGGCGGCGAGCCCAACCAGGAAGGCATTCCAGGTGTTGTGGGTGGCGAACGCGGCGGCGAACACCGGCGCTAGGGTCGAGACCGAGCCGTCCATCAACCCGACCAAGCCGGGCTGGATGATCTCCAGCACAAATTTTCGGTGCGCGCTGTCGTTCTCCCTGGTGCGCACGTCGCCGGGCAGGTTTTTCAGCTCTATCTCGCCCGCGGTCTGCTCGTGCGCCGCCTCGGCCGCGGCCAGGTCGCCCAGCAGCCGGCGCGTGGCGGCATCGGAGACACGTCCAGCGGCGTTCTGGTAGAACCGGCTGGCATCCTGCTCCATCTGGCGCGCGTGCTGGCGCACCGCTTCGATCCCCAGCGGGCGAACCAGCCAGGCGGGCCGGCGCTGCACCCAGCCGCGGATGTCGTTGCGGCGGATTTGCGGGATGTGGGAGCCGAACCGAGTCGAGAACATGTCGATCAGCCGACGCCGATGCTCGTTCTCCTCGGCCGCCATCTCCGTGAACATCTGCGCCGTCGCCGGATATTCCTTTTGCAGATCGTAGGCGAAATCGCCATAGACGCGGCCATCTTCCTCCTCGCTGCTGATCGCCAGCGCCAGCAATTCGCGTTCGTCCAGTTCAGTAAATCGACGCATGGTTCTTGTTCCTGCTCAGAAGGTGATAGTCGTTCGATCCCGCACGGCTCAGGCGGGAAACAATCTCGAAAGCACCGGCCGCGAACTCCGGCTCGAC
>JANXRT010000442.1 GCA_025356735.1 Acetobacteraceae bacterium
CTTCCACTTCCACCACAGGCCGCGCGGCCGGCCGGCGACATAGGGGCTGTCGCCGCGCTTCAGCATCAGCCCCTCGATTGCCTGCGACCGCGCCTCGGCCCGCATCTTCTCCAGCTGCTCGAAATTCTGGAACGGAATTAATTCGGAAAGCTGCATCCGCCTTGGCTGGACCCGGTCGAACCAGGCTTCCAGCCGCGCCCGGCGCGCATCGAACGGCAGGACGCGCAAGTCCTCGCCGTCCTCGAACAGGATGTCGTAAAGCCGCACGCCCAACGGATGGGTGCGCATCAGCCCAGGCCCCGCGATCTTGCGGTTGAGCCGGCGTTGCAGGTCGGCGAACGGCGCCACCTCGTTGTCGCGCACCACCAGCAATTCACCATCCAGCACGGCGTGGAAGTCCAGCGCGGCGAGGATTTCGGGGAAGGCGTCGGAAACGTCCTCGGCGCCACGGGAAAAGATGCGGTTGCCGTGCGGGCCGGCGAACATCTGCACCCGGATGCCGTCCCATTTCCATTCGGCGCGAAAATCCCCAGGCTTCAGCCCGGCGAAGTCCGGCGGCTCCAGCGGGTGCGCCAGCATCGGCGGCCGGAACACCGGGCGCCCCTCGGGATCGGGCCGCGGGCCGCGCCCTTCCAGCCAGGCGAACAGATCAAGGTAGGGCGGCGTCAGCCCGTGCCAGATTTCCTCGATGTCATCGACGTTGGTGCCGTCGGGCAGCACCGCGCCCGCGACCTGCGCCAGGGCGACGCGGGCCAGCCGCGCCGAGACGCCGACCCGCAGGCTGCCGGTGATCAGTTTTATCAATGCCAGCCGCGCCGAGGGATCGCAGGCATCGAGCCAGCCCGCGATGATCCTTGGCAACTCGGCTTTCGGCGTCGCGATCAGCGTGTTGACCACCTCGTGCAGCGCCGGTGCTGCGGCGTTGGTCGGCGAGGCCGGCCAGATCAGCGCCACCGTCTCGGCCAGGTCGCCAACATATTCGTGGGACATCTCGAACAGCACCGGGTCGGTGCGCGATGCGCAAAGGTCACGAATCATCGCCGATTTGGCGGTTGCAAAGCTCAGCTCGCCGGCGATGGCGGCCAGCCCCAGCCCCCGGTCCGGGTCCGGCTCGTTGGCGAAGTAGCGCCGCAGCAGGGCGATGCGGGCATTTCGAGATGGCGTGAAGGTCAGCCGCTCCAGCAATTCGGCGAAGGCGATCATGCGGCGGATGCTTCGGACAGATGTTCCTCGTCCTCGTCGCCGTAGCCGAGCAGCCGCAGCGCCCTGCCACGCACGCCACGCAGGCCCATGGCGTGGATCAGAGCGTCCTCGCGGCCATGCGTCACCCACACTTCCGGCGCGCCAACCTCGTCGATCGTCGCCAGCAGCGCCGCCCAGTCGGCATGATCGGAAATCACCAGCGGCAATTCGACGTTGCGGGCGCGGGCGCGCTGGCGGACCTGCATCCAGCCCGACGCCATCGCCACTACCGGCTCGGTCAGCCGCCGCACCCACCGGTCGGCGATGGCGCCGGGGGGTGCCAGCACCATCGCACCCCGCAATTCCGCCTTGGCCGCCACCGTCGCCGGTCGCAGCTCGCCGAGTGCGACGCCGTTGGCCTCATAGACCGCACACATCGAGGCCATCGCGCCGTGCAAATAGATCGGCCCATCCCAGCCGCCCAGCCGTAGCATCGCGATCACCCGCTGGCATTTGCCGAGCGAATAGCAGCCGACGACGTGCGTTCGTTCCGGGAACAGCGAAACGCTGTCCAGCAGCTTCTTTATCTCGTGCGCCGGGTCAGGATGGCGGAACACCGGCAGGGCAAACGTCGCCTCGGTCACAAACACGTCGCACGGGATGGCGATGAAGCCGTCGCAGGTCGGGTCCCATTCGCGCTTGTAGTCACCGCTGACCACGGCGCGTGTGCCCTTGTACTCCATCGCCACCTGGGCGCTGCCGAGCACATGGCCGGCCGGCTGCAACCAGACCTGCACGTCGCCGATCCTTGTCACCTCGCCCCACTCCAGGGCCTGCTCGTTAGTGGCCGCGCCGGCGCCGAGCCGCGCCCGCATGATGGCGAGGGTGGCCGGGCTGGCCGCGACGGAAACATGGCCGGAGCGGGAATGGTCGGAGTGGCCGTGGGTGATGATGGCGCGCTCCACCGGGCGCACCGGATCGATGAAAAACCCGCCCGGCTCGCAGAACAGCCCCTGCGGCGTCGGTTTCAGCCAGGTCTCGGGATGCGGCAATCGGACGCCTTTCCTGGCGAGCGTTCTCACATTAGATAAGGGGAGATGGAAGGAACATTACCAGAACTCTTTTTGCAATGGTTTTCCGCCCGCGGCTGGCAGCCCCGCCGCCACCAGCTTTCCATGGTCGCCGCCGCGCGCGCCGGACAATCCTGTCTGCTGATCGCGCCGACCGGCGGCGGCAAGACGCTCGCCGGGTTCCTGCCGACGCTGGTCGAGCTGTCCGAGCCGCGTAAGCACGTGCTGCATACGATCTACATCAGCCCGTTGAAGGCGCTGGCGACCGACATCGCCCGCAACCTGGTGGCGCCGGTCACCGAGATGGCGCTCGACATCGCGATCGAGACCCGCACCGGCGACACCCCTGCCAATCGCCGCCGGCGTCAGCGCGAGGCCCCGCCCGACATCCTGCTGACGACGCCGGAGAGCCTGGCCGTGCTGCTGTCGTCGGCAACTGCGACGGAGATGTTCGCGCATCTTTCCTGCGTAGTGATCGACGAGGTCCATGCCCTCGCCGGCACCAAGCGCGGCGACCAGCTCGCCTTGTGCGTCGCCCGGCTGCGCGCGCTGGCACCGGGAATGCGCACCGTCGGGCTGTCCGCGACCGTCGCCCATCCCGCGGAACTCATGGCCTATGTGGGTGCCAAGACCCTCGTCGAGGAACCCGACGGCGAACCGCCCGTGATAAATCTGATGATACCGGACGGACGGATGTCCTGGGGCGGCCACATGGGCATCGAATCGGCGCCCAAGATCCTGGCGCTGATCCGCCAGGCCGGCATGACCATCGTGTTCGCCAACACCCGCGCCCAGGTCGAGCTGATCTTCCAGGCGCTGTGGCGGCTGAACGAGGAAAACCTGCCGATCGCGCTGCATCATGGCAGCCTGGAGATCGACCAGCGCCGCCGGGTGGAGGCCGCGATGTCCGATGGGCGGCTGCGCGCCGTGGTCGCGACCTCCTCGCTCGATCTCGGCATCGACTGGGGCGGCGTCGACCAGGTGCTCCAGGTCGGCGCGCCAAAGGGCGTTTCGCGGCTGCTGCAGCGGGTCGGCCGCGCTAACCACCGCATGGACGAGGCCTCGGTCGCGACCCTGGTTCCCGCCAACCGGTTCGAGGTGCTGGAATGCGAGGCGGCCATCGAGGGCATCGCCGCCCGCGAGATGGATGGCGATCCGCCTCGCCCGGGCGGGCTCGACGTGCTGGCTCAGCACCTGCTCGGCATGGCCTGCGCGGCGCCGTTCCTGCCCGACGACGCCTTCAGGGAAGTTTCCGCGACCCAACCCTACGCCGATCTCACCCGCGCTGACTTCGACGCGGTGCTGGGCTACGTCGAGACCGGCGACTACGCGCTGCATGCCTACGAGCACTTTCGCAAGCTGTTCCGCGACAGCGAGGGACGGATACATGTCCGCTCCGCCCGCATCGCCGCGTTGTACCGGATGAACATCGGCACCATCGTCGCCTCCCCGGTGCTCAAGGTGAAGCTGGTCGGCAAGCGCGCCTTCGGCCCCGTTCTTGGCGAGATCGAGGAGGGTTTCGCCAATTCGCTGCGCCCGGACGACGCCTTCATCTTCGCCGGCCGCAAGCTGAAGTTCCTGCGCGTCAACGCCAACATGGTCGAGGTCTCCGAGGGCGCCGAGCGCGATCCGCTGATCCCGACCTATGCCGGCAGCCGGATGCCGATCAGCACCAACCTCGCCGGCCGCGTCCGCGCCCTGATGCAGTCGCCGGACACCTGGCACCGGTTCCCCGGGCAGGTCCAGGAATGGCTGCGCCTGCAAAGCCGCCGCTCGCGCATGCCGGGACCCGACGACCTCCTGGTCGAGATCTTTCCCCGCGCCGGCCGCTGGTACCTGGTCGCCTACTGCTTCGAGGGCCGTAACGCCCACCAGACGCTCGGCATGCTGCTCACCCGGCGCATGCAGCGCGCCGGATATTTTCCGCTTGGCTTCGTCGCCACGGATTACGTCGTCGGCGTCTGGTCCGCCAACCAGCCGACGGAGGTGGAAGAGCTGTTCGGCGAGGACATGATGGGCGACGACCTCGAGGAATGGATGGCCGACAGCTCCATGCTCAAGCGCAGCTTTCGCAACGTCGCGGTCATCGCCCAGCTGATCCAGCGCAACCAGCCGGGTTCGGCCCGATCCGGCAAGCAGGTCACGATGAACACCGACCTGATCTACGACGTGCTGCGCCGCCACCAGCCCGACCACGTGCTGCTGCGCGCGACGCGGGCCGACGCCGCGCACGGGCTGATCGACGTCGCGCGGGTTTCCGGCATGCTGGCCCGCGTGCAGGGACGCATCGTTCCCGTGGTTCTTTCCCGCGTCTCGCCGCTGGCGATCCCCGCGCTGCTCGATATCGGCCGCGAGCAGGTCGGCGTCGGCATCGACCGGGACGACCTGCTCGCCGAGGCCGAGGCGATCGTCGCCGAGGGCATGGCGGAGGATGAACCCGCACCCCGCAAGCGACGCCTGGTGAAGCGCGACGTGGCCGCGAAGCACGCCCTGGTCGCCTCGTGATCGCCGCCCCGATCCATCTCGGCGCCGACCGGCTGATGCTGGACCCGTCCGGCGCGCTGTTCTGGCCGCAACGCCGGCTGCTCGCGGTGTCCGACCTGCATTTGGAAAAAGGCAGCTCGTTCGCCCGCCGCGGCATGCTGCTGCCGCCGTGGGACACCGAAGTCACGCTCGACCGGCTGGCTTTGCTTCTGCGCCGCTACAATCCGGCAGTCGTCGTCACCATCGGCGACAGCTTTCACGATCGCGAGGCTGCCGCGCGGCTGCCTGCCGCCCAGGCCGCCCGTATCCGCGCCATGACCGCCTCGTGTCGGTTCGTCTGGGTGCTCGGCAATCACGATCCGGTGCCCGCCGAGCAGCTTGGCGGCGAATGGGTGGATGAATTCGCGGACGGAAACCTCATATTCCGTCACCAGGCGCATCCGCGGGAGCCGGGCGCGCGTTACAACACGAAGACGGTTGGAGAGATTTGTGGACACCATCACCCCAAGGCGGCGATCGCGGTGCGCGGCGGCATGCAGACACGGCCGTGTTTCGTCGCCGATCCGCACCGGCTCATGCTGCCGGCATTCGGCGCCTACACCGGCGGCCTCGACGTGAGGCATCCCGAGATCATGCGCCTGTTCCCGCGCGGCGGCCGCGTTTTCCTCCTGGGCCGGGAGCGCTTGTTCAGCTTCACCCTGGCCCAGGCCGGAGTCCCGGTCCCGGCCCCGATCGCCACGCAATCCTTCGGAGGTGGATCGTGACCGCCATCGTCTGGTATCGCCATGACCTTCGCGTCTCCGACCATGCCGCCCTCGCCGCCGCCGTGCGTGCAGGCGGCCCGGTCGTGCCGGTGTTCATTCTCGACGACGAGGCCGCCGGCGCCTGGAAGATGGGCGGCGCTGGTCGGTGGTGGCTGCATCACAGCCTGACGGCGTTGGCCGCGGACCTGGAAACGCTCGGCGCCAGGCTGATCCTGCGGCGCGGCGCCTCGCGCGACATCCTGCCGGCCCTGGCACGCGAAACCGGCGCCACCTCGGTGCACACCGGCGGCGGTCCGGAGCCGTGGGCACGGGCGCTCGACCGCGACGTCGCCGAAATCCTGGAGCGCAACGGCGGCAAGCTGCATCGCCACCGCACCCGCATGATGTTCAACCCGGAAACCGTCCGCAACGGCCAGGGCGGCGCGTTCGGCGTCTATTCCCCGTTCGCCAAGGCCTGCCTCGCCACCGGCGGACCGAAGCCGCCGATCCCCGCACCGGACCACATCCCGTTCCCCAACGCCGCGCCGGCCTCGGACATGCTGGCCGATTGGGTATTGCTGCCGACCCATCCCGATTGGGCCGGCGGCCTGCGCGAGACCTGGACGCCGGGCGCGGCCGGCGCCCGCGCGCGCCTGGATGCCTTTCTTGACGATGGCCTGATGGACTACGCCCGCGATCGCAACCTGCCCGGTATCGCCAGCACCTCGATGCTCTCGCCGCACATCGTCTGGGGCGACATCTCGCTCAACGAGGTCTGGTTCGCCGCCGAAAGTGCCGCCACGGGCAAAGGCAAGGGCCTGGAGACCTTCCACAAGGAGCTGCTGTGGCGGGAATTCTCGACCTATCTGCTCTGGCACCATCCCGACCTGCCGGAGAAGCCGCTGCGGCCGAACTACGCCGCGATGCCGTTCAGGGACACGCCGGCCGAGCTGCATGCCTGGCAACGCGGAAAAACCGGAATTCCGATCATTGATGCCGCCATGCGCCAGCTGTGGCAGACCGGCTGGATGCACAACCGCCTGCGCATGATCACCGCCTCGTTCCTGACCAAGCACCTGCTGATCTCGTGGCAGACCGGCGAGGCCTGGTTTTGGGACACGCTGTGCTGCGCCGACCTGTCCGCCAACTCCGCCTCGTGGCAGTGGGTGGCGGGTTCCGGCGCCGACGCGGCACCTTTCTTCCGTGTCTTCAACCCGGTGCTGCAGGGCCGCAAGTTCGACGCCGACGGCGCCTTCGTGCGCCGGTTCGTGCCGGAGTTGGCGCGCCTGCCGGATGCCGTGATCCATTCGCCGTGGGAGGCGTCGCCAGCCGAGCTCGCCGCCGCCGGCGTCACTCTCGGGGAAACCTATCCGCGATCCATCGTTCACCTTGGCGAGGGCCGCGATCGCGCGCTTGCGGCCTGGCGCGCGATCCCCGGCACGCCGGAGCACGCGATGTCGCCATCCGGGGGCTCGGCGGCTGGATAGCGGACCGATCTTGAACGAACCGGAAACGGCCGAGCCCGGGGTGAGCGGCGCGTTCCCATCGTTGCGCATCCCGCGCGATCGCCTGGTCCGCGTCGTGGGCGACGTTCACGGCGACGCCGGCGCCTTCCGCTACGCCGCGGCGACCGACCGGTTCGTGGTCCAGCTTGGCGACCTGGTCGATTACGGCCCCGACAGCGCGGCGGTGCTGACGCTGATGTTCCGGCTGATCGACGAGGAGCGCGGGCTGTTCCTGCTCGGCAACCATGATTTCAAGCTCGCCCGCGCGCTCGCCGGCCAGCCGATCCACATGACGCCGATCCTGGCCAGCACGCTGCGGGCACTCGGCCCGGAGCTTCGCGAGCGTGCGATGATCGAGATCGGCCGCGCCCCCGCCTGGCTGCGCCACGGCCGGTCGCTGTTCGTCCACGCCGGCTTCCACCCGCAGATGCTGGCCGCCGACCCGCCGCCCAACGACCTGCGCCGGCCCGAGGGTCCGGTCGCGCGCGCCCTGTTCGGCGAGCCGACCGGCCGCACCCAGACCGACGGCTATCCCGAGCGCGGCTTGGGCTGGGTCGATCGCATCCCGACCGGCCTCACGGTTTATTGCGGCCACGACCGCCGCAGCACCGACGGCCGCCCCTACCGCCGCCGCGGCATCGGCGGCGGCCAGGCGATCTTCATGGATACCGGCGCCGGCAAGGGCGGCCACCTGAGCTGGATCGATATCTGACGGCGTAGCGGAAGGGTTGGGGCCGAGCCCCCTGCCTGCCCATAATGCGGGGGGACAAACCCCGCCGTCCATGGCAATGTCGGTGTGATCCCCTCAGCCGGATGGCCTGCCCGCCCATGCGACAACTGCTGCTGCTGCGTCATGCCAAGTCGACCTGGGACGATCCCATGCTGTCGGATCATGCCCGGCCGCTGAACGCGCGCGGCCGCCAGTCGGCCGCCGCCATGCGCCGCGCCATGCATGATCTCGGATTGGCGCCCGATCTGGTGCTGGTGTCGTCGGCCCGGCGCACGCTGCAGACGCTGGCAATGCTGGAGCCATGGGACGACACGCCGCTGATCGAGCCGCTGGACGGGCTCTATCTGGCCTCGGCGCCGCAGATGCTGGGCATCCTGAACATGGTCGCCGAAACCACCCGCAGCGTCCTGCTGCTCGGCCACAACCCCGGCCTTCACGAGCTGGCGATGCTGCTGGTCGGCGAGGCCGCCATGACGAGCGGCAGCCCAGCCACGCGCCGACTGGCCAAAGGCTATCCGACCGGTGCGCTGACCGAATTCACGCTGATCGGCCCGTGGGCGCTGCTGGCCATGGGCGGCGGCCGGCTGACGCGGTTCCTGGCACCGGGCGACCTGCCGGAGATGGCGGCCTAGGCGTGACGGAACTGGTCCCGGGAATGATCGAACTCGAACTGGAGCTGACACCCGCCGCCTGCGCGCGCCTGCCCCGGCTGCCTGCCGTCGTCGCCGCCAAGCAGGGCCGCGCACAGTCGCGGCCGGTGCGATGGGTCTGGCATGACGGCGCCGATGCCGAGCTGGCGCGGGCCGGCTTGGCGTTGGTCGAGAGCCGTGGCCGTTGGCGCCTGGAACGCATCCGCCCGGCGCCCGGCGCGGCGTGGCCGCCCGGTGCGCCGGCGCCGCTGCTCGCCGAGGCCGGCACACTCGATGATTTGCGTGCCGGTCCATCCAAGACCCTGCCGGAGAGCCTGGTGCCATGGGCCGCGTTCGAGGGCCGCGCCCTGCTTCTGATGCTGAAGCCCGACCTTCCGCCGGCCGACGCGGCGGAACCAGGCCCGGATATCGACAGGATCCTGACACTGACCCTGATCGAGGGCAGCATACGCACCGTGGCGCGCGAAAGCCCGCAATGCCGCCTCAGGATCGCGGGTTCTGCCGGCGCGGTCGCCGATCTGGCGCTTTGGCTGGCGGGCGAGGTCGAGATCGGCGTGCCGACATCCAGCCTCGCCGATCGGGCGCTGACCGCCGCCCGCGGCGGCGAGCCCGCGCCGCGCCGGCTTGGCGCGCCCGTCCTCGCCGGCGGCATGACGGTGGCTGCGGCATTCGCCCATGTCGTCGGCCACCTGGCTGACGTCATCCTGCATTTCGCCCCAATCGCCGCCGCCGGCCTCGATGATCCGGAGGCGGTGCACCAGATGCGGGTCGCGACCAGGCGGCTGCGCTCGGCATTCGCGGTGTTCGGGCGCGCCGTTCCTGCTGCTGAAGTCAGCCGGGCCGATGCCGGGCTCAAACATCTCGCCGGCATGCTCGGACCGGCCCGCGACTGGGATGTGTTCACCGCCGGCACCGGCGCCTCGGTCGGCCTCGCCTTCGCCGACGACGCGGCAGTCGGCCAGCTGCTGGCGGACGCCGAGCGTCGCCGGCGGGTCGGCTACGACGCGCTGCGGGAGTTTGTCGGCACCGCGGAGTTTCGCCGGCTCGGCATCCAGCTCGCCATCCTCGCCGGGGGTGCGGTTTCCGAGGGAATACCGGGCGATGACGTGATTGCCGTGGAAAGTCTTCGTGAGTTCGCCGCGCGCGCGCTCAACCGGCGGCTCAAGCGAATGTTCGCCGAGGGCGACGATATCGAGCATCTCGCCGCCGAGACGCTGCACGACATCCGGTTGCGCGCCAAGCGGCTGCGCTATGCCTGCGAGTTCTTCGCGCCGATCTTTCCGTCTAAGGCCACAAGCCGGTTCATCCGGCGGCTCAGCGTGCTGCAGGACCGGCTCGGCATCCTTAATGACAGCGCCGTGGTCGCCGAGCTGCTGGCGCAGCTGGAGCGCAGCCGGCAGAAAACCGGCACCAATGCCGTCAACCGCGCCTATGCCGTCGGCACCGTGCGCGGCTTCGTCGCCGCCCAGGGCAGCGCGGTGCGCCACGAAATCGCCGAGGCCTGGCGTAAATTCCACAAAGTGCCGCCGTTTTGGCAATAGAACCTGGCCGGGTTCAAGGTTGGCCGACGCGGCGTTCGCCGTGGATTTAAGATGTCTTGGTGAATTGCTGCGTTTGCGAAGGTTGCGTCTCGGCGCGCGCCGCCATAATTCTGTTGCACGCCCGTCCGTGGGATCGAGACACCAAGCCTACCGGCATCAACCTGGCACAAGGAAGCGCGC
>JANXRT010000452.1 GCA_025356735.1 Acetobacteraceae bacterium
CTATGGGCTCGGCGTTCATGGCCTACTCCGCCGCCATGCGGATGGGGGAGGCGAGGCTGGCGCGGTAGGCGGCGATCCTGTCCTCCATCATTGGGCGGAAATGGCGGATCAGGCCCTGGATCGGCCAGGCGGCGGCATCGCCAAGCGCGCAGATGGTGTGGCCCTCGATCTGACGCGTGACCTGGTCGAGCATGTCGATTTCGCCGATTTCGGCGCGGCCTTGGACCATGCGGTACATCACCCGCATCATCCAGCCGGTGCCCTCGCGGCACGGCGTGCACTGGCCGCAGCTCTCATGCTTGTAGAACTGGCTGAGCCGCGCGATGGCCCGGATCAGGTCGGTGGACTGGTCCATGACGATGACGGCGGCAGTGCCGAGGCCGGTCTTGGCGGCGCGAAGGCTGTCGAAATCCATCAGCATGTCGTCGCATAGGCTTTTGGGCAGCAGCGGCACCGACGAACCGCCGGGGATCACCTCCAGCAGGTTGTCCCAGCCGCCGCGCACGCCGCCGCAATATCGGTCGATCAGCTCGCGCAACGGGATGCCGAGCTCCTCCTCGACGTTGCAGGGCTTGTTGACGTGGCCGGAGATGCAGAAAATCTTGGAGCCGGCGTTGTTCGGTCGGCCGAGGCCGGAGAACCACGCCGCGCCGCGACGCAGGATGGTCGGCGCGACGGCAATGCTCTCGACGTTGTTGACCGTGGTCGGGCAGCCGTACAGGCCGACGGCGGCGGGAAATGGCGGCTTGAGCCGCGGTAGCCCCTTCTTGCCCTCCAGGCTTTCCAGCATCGCGGTTTCCTCGCCGCAGATGTAGGCGCCGGCGCCGCGATGGACGAAGCAGTCGAACTTCCAGCCCGAGCCGCAGGCGTTCGGCCCGATCAGCCCGGCCTCGTAGGCCTGGTCGATGGCCGCCTGGAGGTTTTTGGACTCATTGTAGTACTCGCCGCGGATGTAGATGAAGGCCGTGTGGGCGCCCATCGCGAACGAGGCGATCAGCGCGCCCTCGACCAGTTTGTGCGGATCGTGGCGCATGATGTCCCGGTCCTTGCAGGTTCCGGGCTCGCTCTCGTCGGCGTTGATGACGAGGTAGTGCGGCCGCTCGCTCTCGGTCTTGGGCATGAACGACCATTTGAGGCCGGTCGGGAAGCCGGCGCCGCCGCGGCCGCGCAGACCGGACGCCTTCATCTCGTCGATGATGGCGTCGCGCCCGCGCGCCAGGATCGCCGCCGTGCCGTCCCAATCGCCGCGCGCCTGGGCGCCCTTCAGCGTCCAGTCGTGCTCGCCGTAGAGGTTGGTGAAGATCCGGTCGCTGTCCTGCAGCATGTCCTAGGCCTTGATGGTGGTGAGCGTGGTCGGGCCGCCCTCGGGCGCCGAGCCCTGGCGGTGCTTCATTGAGCCGATCGGCGGCGGCGCGCCGCGGGCCAGGGCCTCCAGCAGCTCGCGCGTGCTGGCGGCGTCGAGATCCTCGTAGTAGTCGTTGTTGACCTGCATCATCGGCGCGTTGACACAGGCGCCAAGGCACTCAACCTCGGCCATGGTGAATTTTCCGTCGGCGCTGGTCTCGCCCCAGCCTTTTATTCCGGTGAACGCGCGGCACATCGAAACAACCTCGTCCGAGCCGCGCAGCCAGCACGGCGTGGTGGTGCATATCTGAAGGTGCCATGTGCCGATCGCCGTGGTGTTGAACATCAGGTAGAAGGTCGCGACCTCATAGACGCGGATCGGCGGCATATCGAGCCTGCGCGCGACCTCGTCCATCGCCACCACGGGCAGCCAGGCGCTGCCTGTGGTCTGGCGCATACGTTCCTGGGCGATATAGAGCAGCGGCAGCACGGCGGAGGCCTGCCGGCCGGCCGGGTATTTGGCGACGTGCATGGCGATCGCCGCCTCGTCCGTGGCATCGAAGGCGAAGTGAGCCGGCTGGATCTGTTCGGTGCCGCCAGCCATCTCGACCATAGCGGTGTTGTCGCTGGCCATGGTCATCGATCCACTTCGCCGAACACGATGTCGATCGAGCCGATGATCGCCACGGCGTCGGCCAGCATGTGGCGGCGCGCCATCGTCTCGACCGCCTGCAGATGGGAGAAGCCGGTGCCGCGGATCTTGCAGCGATACGGCTTGTTGGGTCCGTCCGATACCAGATAGACGCCGAACTCGCCCTTCGGGCTTTCGACCGCGGTGTAGGTGGCGCCGGCCGGCACGTGGTAGCCTTCCGTGTAGAGCTTGAAGTGATGGATCATCGCCTCCATCGAGCGCTTCATCTCGACGCGCGACGGCGGCGAGAACTTCCTGTCCTGCACCTTGACCGGACCGGGCTTCATCGCGGCCAAGCTCTGTCGGATGATCTTGACGCTCTCGCGCATCTCGGCGATCCGCATCAGGTAGCGATCGTAACAGTCGCCGTTGCGGCCGATCGGGATGTCGAACTGGACCTCGGCGTATTTATCGTAGGGCTGCGACCGGCGCAG
>JANXRT010000456.1 GCA_025356735.1 Acetobacteraceae bacterium
CACCGACCTGGAGCGTACGGGCTTCGCCCGGAACGGCGCAGGAAGCTGCCAGCGCCAGGCCGGCCATCAGCTTCGCCGCCAGAAAACCGCTGCGGCAAAGAAATGGGATCGAAAATCTGAAATTCGGCATCGGCGAAAAAATTCCCTCGCGATCATGCATGACGATGGAGCCATTACCCCATAACAAAGAAATTAGGTAGCACAAGCGCTTCCGTCCGCGCCGTGATCCCCGCTCAGGAGAAGCAGCATTATTGAAACCATGATAGATGGAAGATGACCCGGCGGAATATTTCGATCATAACGCGCTGCAGGTAGCCAAAGCGCGTTGGGTCGCCCAATGCAATCGAACGGAACCAGCAGTCAGATGGATATCTTTCCTTACCTGATCGATGTCCTGCTGACCGTGGTTGCCGCCTACTGGTTCGTGATCAACACCCGGCGCCGGTCCGGCAGTCCGACCACCGGGTTGTTCCGCTATCATGAAACGCTCAATCCGCCCGAGGCTGAGGCGTTCAAGATACAGCGGCCGGCTCATTATCGGCCGCAACCGACAGGCGTCGCGGCAGCGTATGCCGCGCGCGCGCGGAGATAGGCGGCAATGCGCGGCGCCGCCTATTTTCTGATGTTCCTGGCGATGCTGCCGGCGGCATTCACGGCCGCGCCGGCCGCCATGATGCTGTGGGTATGGACCACGCTCGCGGCGCCAAGCGCCTATGTCTTCGGGCCGTTGGCCGACCTGCCTTACAACAAGATCGTCGTCGTCGTCGCCCTGTTCGCCCTGATGGTGGACCGTGGCCGAAAGCGCTTCTACGTCGATGCCTATTTCGTGCTGCTGACGCTATTCATGCTGCAGGCGGCGGCGTCGTTTGCGTTCGGCATCACCACGATCGACCGTACCTACGATCTAGCGGACCGGGCCTGGAAGGTCTATCTGCTTTGCCTGCTTGCCGGAGCTACGTTGCGGGGCCGCCTGCAAATCCATATTCTCATCATCGCGATCTGTCTTGGAGCCGGCATCCACGGCGTTCTCGAAGGTTTGAAATTTCTCGTCTCGGCGGGTGGGCACATCGTCATCCCGCCCGGCGTGTTCGGCGACAACAACAGCTTCGGCCTGTTCATGCTGATGACGGTGCCGTTGCTGATCTACCTGCGCCGCTACTCGGTGGCGCCGATCGTCCGGCTCGGCACTGCCGCGGGCGTGCTGCTCAACTTGGTCGGCATCATTGCGACCGGCTCCCGCGGCGCCTTTGTCGGCCTGATCGCGGTTAGTCTGGCAATGGTCCAGCAAAGCAGGCGCAAGCTGGCCATGATCGCCGTCATCCTGCTATTTGGCGGTGCACTGGCCTATTTGGCTCCCAGTCGGCTCTACGAACGTGCCGAGACCATCAAGTCGGCTGACCAGGATGGTTCGTTCATGGGCCGGGTGATGTCGTGGAAGATGAACACCCTGCTGGCGCTCGACCGGCCGTTGGTAGGCGGTGGCTTCTCCGCGATGGAAGACCCCAAGGTCTTTCAAAGATACATCGACCAGTTTCGCCTGTTGAGCCTCGTTCCGACCGATACGCCCGACGGGACGCGTGCCGCGCACAGCATCTATTTCGAGGTGCTGGGTGACCTCGGCTTTTCGGGCTTGCTCTTTTTCGTCGGCATCCTGGTGACGACGTTCTGGAACTTGAGCGCTGTACGGCGGGCGACGCTCGGGAACCCCACTTTGCAATGGGCCTTCGATCTCGCCGGATATCTGCGCCTGACGATGATCGCCTATGTGATTTCCGGTGCGGCGCTGAGCGTCGCCTATTCCGAGATGGCCTTCGTCGTGTTCACCCTGATCTCACTGTTGAGAAAGACGGTGTCTGACGAGCTTGCCGCTACAAAACCGGCCGGCCTCCGCGTGATGCCGGCCGGTCGGAAGCTGGCTTCAGGACTGGTTGCCCGATCCGGTGGCTGACCCGTATGGAGCTCACGCCTCCTACCCCTCGGCCGGCATGTTCGCCGCGACCGATGGTCGCGCATTGAAAGCCGCGTGCCATGCGGTAAGCCGTGGATGTGCATCGCGCCAATCCTCGGCGGGAAAACGGAAATCGAAGTAGCCGAGCGCCACGCCGATCGCGATGTGGCCGACGGAGAACGCGCTTTCAG
>JANXRT010000473.1 GCA_025356735.1 Acetobacteraceae bacterium
GGTTCAGCACATCCGCGCCATCGACCACGACGGCGTTTTCAAGGTTGCCGCCGCGGGCCAGGCCCGATCGCCTCAACTGGTCGATCTCGCTGGCCAGCGCGAAGGTCCGCGCCGGCGCCAACACCCGGCGGAAACTTTCGGGCGACAGGGTGAGCGACAGCGCCTGCCGGCCGATCGCGGGGGCGGCGAAATCGATCGAAAGGGTCATGTCGAGTTCGTGGTGGCCGGAATAGGACTGCGGCCGCAGCTCGGCGAGCGCATCGCCGTCGGTGACCTGAACCGGGCGCAGCACCCGGATCGTGCGGCGCGGCGCCGCCTGCTCGATGGTGCCCGCGCAATCGATCAGGAACAGGAACGGCGCCGACGATCCGTCCAGTATCGGCAGCTCCGGCCCGTCGACCTCGACCAGGACATTGTCGATGCCGGCGCCGGCCAGCGCCGCCATCAGGTGCTCGACGGTGCCGATCCGGATCGACGCGTCGTCGGGATGGCAAAGCACGGTGCACAGGCGCGTATCGACAACCCCGTCGAACCGGGCGGGAACACGGACGTCATCGGCGAGATCGCCGCGGCAGAAGACGATGCCATGCCCCGCCGGTGCCGGGAAAAGGGTAAGGGAAACACGCCGGCCAGAATGCACCCCGGTGCCGATGCAGCCGATCGCCGCCTTCAAGGTCCGCTGGAACAAGCCTCTGCTCTCGGATGCCGGGCGGGGCAGGAAGCCGGGGGTGAACATGCCATCCATACGAACAAAGCCTAGATCGTTGCGCTGCACCGAAGATGGATCGGGTCTGGCAGCAACGTATGGTCGCGGTGTGGTCGCGGCCAGTCAATCATTGTTTCTTAATATTTCAAGGCAACGAATTGTAATTGAAGCAATTATTCGATAATGAATTGTTACGTATCGCATTGCGTCAGGAGGCATGGGGCGCTGCCCCATACCCGCCGGCGTAGCGCCCCGGGGCGCCTGACTTAGAAGGATGCGCCACCTAGCCTGAGGTTTGCCGACGCAGAAACGCCGGAACGTCCGACACCGCCTCCTCGCCGTTCGATGGGCGGATCACCGACCGAGGCTCGACATGGATATCATGCCGCGGCTCGGCCGGGAGAGCGGGGGGACGGGCGGCCGGCGCCGGATCGGCGCCGCGGCGAAGCAGGCCGGTGACCTTGGCGAAGATGCTCGAACGGGGCGCCTGCTCGGTGGGCGCCTCGGCAGCCTCCACCGCCGGCGCCTCCCGGAACAGGGTGGTGCCCGCTGGTCCCGCGCGCCGCGCCGGGGCACGGGCTGTCAGCTCCGCCGCCAGGTCCGCAGATGGCGGTTCGCCTCGCGCGGTCTCAGTCCGCAGGATCGGCCGGCGATCGTTGCCGGCGGTCGGCCGTGCCTCATAGGCCGGCATCTCGACGCCGCGCGGATTGCCCGCGACCTCCATCTGTCCATCCTGCCGAGCCTGCGGCGATGCCGGGTTGGAGAAGCTGTCGCGCAGGGTCGGCGGCTGGCTGCCGACGGAGGGCGCGCCCTGGGTGTGGCCGCCGGTGCCGGGCAGGGGAATCGGGTTGACCTGCTCGACGCCGCCGTTGCCGACCGATACCAGGAACGGCCGCTGCGCCTCGGCGCGGACATGGCTGTCGATGCCGGTGGCGACGACGGAAACGCGGATCTTGCCCTCCAGCGTCGGATCGAGCGCCGAGCCGAAGATGATGTTGGCGTCCGGCGCCACTTCCTCGCCGATCCGCGTCGCCGCCTGATCGACCTCGAACAGCGTCAGGTCCTCGCCGCCGGTGATGTTGATCAGCAGGCCCTTGGCGCCGGACATCGAGGTGTCCTCCAGCAGCGGGTTGCTGATCGCGGCCTCGGCGGCGCGGATGGCGCGGTTCTCGCCCTCGGCCTCGCCGGTGCCCATCATCGCCTTGCCCATCTCCTGCATGACGGTGCGCACGTCGGCGAAGTCGAGGTTGACCAGGCCAGGCGTCATCATCAGGTCGGTGACGCCGCGCACGCCCATGTACAGAACGTGGTCGGCCATCTTGAAGGCCTCCTTCCACGTCGTCTTCTCGTTGGACATGCGGAACAGGTTCTGGTTCGGGATGACGATCAGCGTATCGACGTAGTGCTGCAGCTCCTCGATGCCCCGCTCGGCATGGCGCGACCGGCGCGAGCCCTCGAAGGTGAAGGGCTTGGTGACCACGCCGACGGTCAGGATGCCGCGCTCGCGGGCCATGCGCGCGATCACCGGGGCGGCGCCGGTGCCGGTGCCGCCGCCCATGCCGGCGGCGACGAACAGCATGTGGGTGCCCTCGAGATGGCGATACAGCTCGTCGGCGGCTTCTTCCGCGGCGGCCTTGCCGATATCGGGGTTGGCGCCGGCGCCGAGGCCCTGGGTGATGTGCGGCCCGAGCTGGATGCGGCGGTCGGCGCGGCTGTGCATCAGCTGCTGCGCGTCGGTGTTGGCGACAACGAAATCGACGCCCTGCAGATTGAGCGCGATCATGTTGTCGACGGCGTTGGTGCCGCCGCCGCCAACCCCGATCACGGTGATGCGCGGGGTGAAGTCGGTGTGGGTGGTCTGCGGAATGGTGAGGTTCAAGGTCATTTCATCGTTTCCCAGGGATTTCCAAAGCGGCGAGATCTTCATTTCGGGGTCGTCGACGCTCGTTCACACGGGAGTCGTTCACACGGGGGCCGTTCGCATGGGGGCCGTTCGCATGGGGGCCGGTCACACGCGGTCACGCAGGAAGCGCACCACGCGGCGCACCCAGCCGCCGGTCGGTTCGCTGTCGAGGTCGATGTCGTACAGGCCGCGGCCCTCGCCGGCGGCCCAGGCCAGCAGTCCGGCGGCGGCGGCGAAGGCCGGGCCGGAGGCGCTTTCCGGCAGCCCGCGCAAGCCAGACGGACGGCCGAGCCGCACCGGACGGTCCAGGATGGTCGCCGCCAGCTCGCGCACGCCGGCGAGTTGGCTGGCGCCGCCGGTCAGCACGAATCGGGTGCCGGCGGCGCGCGCGAAGCCGGACTGGTCGAGCCGTTCCCTTATCATCTCAAAAGTTTCTTCGAGGCGGGGCCGGATGATGTTGACCACAGCGCTGCGCGGCACCTTGGCGATGTGATGGTCCTCCTCGCCGACCATCGGCACCGGCAGCAGCTCGCGCTCGTCGTCGCGGCAGGACTGCACGCTGCCGTACAGCGTCTTCAGCCGCTCGGCGTGCTCCGTCGGTGTCGAAAGCATGCGCGCCAGGTCGCTGGTGACGTGGATGCCGCCGATCGGCAGCAAGGCGGTGTGAACCAGCTGGCCCTCGGCGAACACCGCCATGCCGGTGGTGCCGCCGCCCATATCGATCAGCGTGGTGCCGAGCTCGCGCTCGTCCTCGACCAGGGTGGACAGTCCGGCCGCCATCGGCGACGAGACGACCTCGGAAATATCGAGGTCGCACCGGCCGATGCAGGTCTCGAGCGTGCGCAGCGCGTTGCGGGCGGCGTCGATGACGTGCAGCCGCGCGGTCAGCGTGGTGCAATGCAGCCCGCGCGGATCGGCGATGCCGGTGGTGTCATCGACCGAAAACGCCAACGGCAAGGCGTGGATGGTGTCGCGGCCGTCATACTCGGCGCGGGCCCGGCCCTCGCTGACCACGCGGCGAATGTCGCTTTCCTCAACGGCGCGCCCGCCGACCGGCCATTGGACGTTAAACAGCCGGCTTTCCGGCGCGCCGCAGGATAAGTTGACGGTGACGCCGCGCAGCCGTGTATCGGCCATGTCCTCGGCTTGGCCGACGCAGGCGCGGATGGCACGCTCGGCGCGGTCAAGGTCGGTGATCGCGCCGCCGCGCACGCCGCTGCCGCGCTGCCAGCCGAAGCCGAGCACGCGCAGGCTGCCGTCGCTTTCGATCCGCCCGATCAGGCAGGCGATCTTGGTGGTGCCGATATCGAGCACGCCGAAAGGCCCGGCGCGCGCGTGGCGCGGGCGCGATGGCTCCTCCGGGCCGAACGAGGGCGGCGGCACTATGCGGCGCGACAGGTCGTTCATCTCAGGGCACCTACCGATATCGGGTTCATGTCGGCCGCCTCGGCCCGATGGCATGACCGGGTTCGGAATGGGCCGCATCGGGTTTGGCTTCCGTCATCGGGCGCAGCACGAGCTTGTCGGGCAGGCGCATGTCGATCGCCTGCAGCGGCCGGTCCAGCACCGCCTGGTCCTGCTGCAGCAGCAGCAGCCGGTCGAGTGCTGCGATCTCGGCGCCTTCCGGCAGCATCACGTCGGTGCCGTTGGTCATGCGCAGGTTCCAGCGCCGCTCGCCGACGCGGATGGCGGCGCTGACCCGCTTGTCCAGGCTGGGGCGTTCGGTCAGCGCGTCCAGCAGCAGGCTGGCGGCGGCGGGGGCGCCGGCGCCGACGATCAGCCGCAGGTCGAATTTCGACGCCTCCTGGTTGGCGACCACCAGGCCGGCGCGGTCGACGACGGCGAACTGGCCGTGGTTCTGCCAGATCGCGAACGGCCGGCGCTCGGCCAGCGCCACCACCAGCGTGTCGGGCAGCCGGCGCTCCACGGTCGCGTGCTCGACCCAGCTCAGCGTCTCGATCCGGGCGCGCGCGGCCTCGACCGAGAATCCGAGGATCGGGTCGCCGAGCTGCGCGCCGATGGCGGCGCGCAGCACCGGCTCGGGCGTGTTGGCGCGGCCCTCGATGACGATGCGGCGCACGCGCAGCCCGGCGCTGGCGGTCAGGGCGCCGAAGTTCTCGCGCAAGGTGGCGACCGAGCCGCCCGGCCGGGCAGTGCCGCCGGCCATCGTCGGCGTCGCGGTGCGCACCAGCGTGTAGCCGATGAACAAGGTGGTCACGACCAGCGCCGACCAAACCATCGCGCGGCCATGACGCCGGCAACGCCGCAGCCACATCCGCAACCGGCTCGGCCGGTCGTTGACCGAGTTGCGCGGCGTGCTGCGCCCGGCGCTCCGCGACGGAGCGGGGATCGGCCGGTTCACCCGCGGCATGTCGCGTGCTCCACCATCCAGGCGCACAGCGCGGGAAAGCCGATGCCGACATGGGCCGCCTGCTCGGGCAGCAGCGAGGTCGGCGTCAGCCCGGGCTGGGTGTTGACCTCGAGCAGAACCAGCCGGCCGGCCTCGTCGTCATATCGAAAGTCGGCCCGCGAGGCGCCGCGGCAGCCGAGCGCGCGATGCGCCGCCAGCGCCATGTCCATCGCCTCGGCATAGGTTTTCGCATCGATCGCGGCGGGGATGACGTGGCGCGAGCCGCCCTCGGCGTATTTGGCCTCATAGTCATAGAAGCCGTTGCTGGAGAGGATTTCGGTGACGGCCAGGGCGCGGTCGGCCATCACCGACACGGTCAGCTCGCGGCCCGGGATGTATTCCTCAACCATGGCGTGGCTGCCGAACTTCCAGCCGCGGGCGATCTCGGCGCGGCGGTTGTCGCCGGCATGGATGATCTCGACCCCGACCGACGAGCCCTCGTTGACCGGCTTGATAACGTAGGGAAGCTTCATCGGATCGGCGGCCGCAAGTTCAAGAACGGGGATCAGGCCGCCGCGGGCTACCGCAAGGCCGGCGGCGGCGAACACCGCCTTGGCAACGCCCTTGTCCATCGCCAGCGCCGACGCGCGGACGCCGGAATGGGTGTAGGGGATGCCGAGCCAGTCGAGCACGCCCTGGATGGCGCCGTCCTCCCCGAACCGACCATGCAGCGCGTTGAACACGACATCCGGCGCTGGGCTAAGGGCGCGGATCAAGGCGGAAAGGTCGGCGCCGGCGTCGATCGGGCGGACCTCGTAGCCGGCCTCGCGCAACGCCAAAATGACCTGGCGGCCGGACGACAGCGAGACCTCGCGCTCCGCCGACATGCCGCCATAGAGCACCGCGACGACTGTCATACGAGCACCGCGACAACTGTCATGACGGCACCCCGATGCGGTGGATTTCCCATTCAAGGTTGACGCCGGACGCAGCAAGCACGCGGCGGCGGACTTCCTCGCCGAGGCCTTCAAGGTCGGCGGCGGTGGCATCGCCCTGGTTGATCAGGAAGTTGCAGTGCTTTTCCGACACGACCGCGCCGCCACGGACAAGGCCGCGGCAGCCAGCACCGTCGATCAGCTCCCACGCTTTCATCTCCGGCGGATTGCGAAAGGTCGAACCGCCGGTGCGGGCGCGGACCGGCTGCGTCCGTTCCCGGTTGCCACCGATCTCGACCATTCGGGCGGCGATGGTTGCCGGGGCGCCGGGCAGCGCCATCAGCCGGGCGCGGACGATCACCGCGCCGGCCGGAATGCGGGCATGACGGTAGCTGAAATGCAGATCACTGGCGGTCAGCCGGATGGTCTCGCCCGAGCGCAGCACGAGTTCGGCCCAGTCGAGGCATTGGGACATATCGCCGCCATAGGCGCCGGCGTTCATGGCGATGGCGCCACCGAGCGATCCCGGAATGCCCGAGAGGAATTCGAGACCCGCCAGCCCGGCGGCAGCGACGTGCTCGGCGATAGTGACGTCGAGCGAAGCGGCGCCGGCGACCACGCCATCGGCTTCGACCTTGATGCCGGAAAAGCCGCGCGCGAGGCGGAAGGTGACGCCGGGCAGGCCGCCGTCGCGGATGATCAGGTTGGAGCAGGCGCCGAGCACCCGCGTCGGCACGGTATGCGGCAACTCCCGCAGGAAGTCGGCGAGATCGGCGGCATCGGCTGGGCGCACCAGCGCCTCTGCCGGACCGCCGACCCGGAACCAGGTCTTGTCGGCCAACGGTGCGTCAGCCTGCACCCGGCCGCGCGACGACGGCAAGCTGTCGGCCAACGCCCGGATCGTTTCGAGCGCCATCATGCCGCATCCCCGATGCGGCTGCCGACCGGCGCATCCCCGGCCCGACGACCGCCACCGGTCTGCAAGGCGGCAAGCTCCGCCGGCAGCGTCTGGGCCCACTGCGTGATGTTGCCGGCACCAAGACAGATGACAAAATCGCCGGGTTGGGCAATGGCGAACACCATCTCGGCCAGGTGCGCCGGGCCGGGCAGACCGACCACGGAGCGGTGGCCGCGCGCGCGCAGCCCCTCGACCAGCGCATCGCGGTTGACCCCGGCCAGAGGAGTCTCTCCGGCGGCGTAGATGTCGGCGACGATCACCGTTCCGGCGTCGTTCATGCAGGTGCAGAACTCGTTGAACAAGGCGGCGACGCGGGAATAGCGATGCGGCTGCACGACCGCGATAACATTGTTTGCGCCGGCCTGGCGCGCCGCCTTCAGCACCGCCGCGATCTCCACCGGGTGGTGGCCGTAATCGTCGATGATGGTGATGCCGCCGGCCTCGCCGGTCTTGGTGAACCGGCGCTTCACACCCTTGAAGCCGAGGAAGGCGGCTCGCAGCGTGTTGTCGTCGATCTCCATCTCGACGCCGACGGCAATCGCCGCCAGCGCGTTCTGGATGTTGTGGTTGCCCAGCATCGGCAGCCGCAGGCGATCGATCTTGCGGGTGCGGCGGCGCGAGCGGTCGGTGACCACAACCTCAAACGTCGAGCCGGCGCGGTCGGAGCGCAAATTCTCGGCGCGGATGTCGGCCTGCTGCGAGAAGCCGTAGGTGATGATGCGGTGATCGGACAGCCGCGGAATCATCTGCTGCACCGCCGGATGATCGATGCACAGCACAGCGAACCCGTAGAAGGGTATGTTGCCGACGAACTGGTCGTAGCCGGCGATCATCGCCTCAGGCGTGCCCCAGTAGTCGAGATGCTCGGGGTCCATGTTGGTGACCACGGAAATCACCGCGGGCAGTCGTAGAAAACTGCCGTCGCTCTCGTCGGCCTCGACCACCATCCAGTCGCCGGCGCCGAGCCGCGTGTTTGTGCCGTAGGCGTTGACGATGCCGCCGTTGATCACGGTTGGATCGAGCTTAGCCTGTTCGAGCACGGCGGCGATCAGGCTGGTGGTGGTGGTCTTGCCGTGGGTGCCGCCGATGGCGATCGCCCATTTCAGCCGCATCAGCTCGGCCAGCATCTCGGCGCGGCGAACGACCGGGATCATCCTATTACGGGCCGCGGCCACTTCCGGATTGTCCCGCCTGACCGCCGTGGAGGTCACGACGACCTGCGCGGCGCCAAGGTTCTCGGCGTCATGGCCGATGGCGACGGCGATGCCGGAGTGGCGGAGCCGGCGGACGTTGGCGCCGTCGGCGATATCGCTGCCCTGGACCGAGTAGCCAAGGTTGTGCAGCACTTCGGCGATGCCCGACATGCCGATGCCGCCGATGCCGACGAAGTGGATGGTCCCGATCGATAGCGGCAGCGCCCTCATGTCGCGATGTCCTGGAGAAGCCGGGCGTTTCGGAAGATGCGCGCCTCGACAAGGTCGGCCAGGCGAGCGGCGGCATCTGCCCGGCCATGTGTCCTTGCAGCTGCGGTGGCGGCACACAGACCGGCAGGATCCTGCAGATGCGATCCAAGAATTCGGCTCAGGGCTGCCGCCGTGAAGCCTGGTTGCGGTATGACGATGGCAGCGCCGTCGGCGGCCAGGGCGGCCGCATTGGCGGTTTGATGGTCGTCGATCGCCCCCGGCAGCGGCACCAGGATCGAGGGTCTCCCCGCGACGGCAATTTCGAACACGGTCGAAGCGCCGGCACGTGCGATCACCAGATGCGCGCGTGCCAGATGTGTTTCGACATGGGTGAAGAACGTCTCGACGACGGCACCGACGGCCATGGCGGCGTAGGCGGCGCGGACCCGATCGACATCCTCGGCGCGGCATTGCTGGACGATGCGCAACCGGGCCCGCAGCCCGGCGGGAAGGGCGGCGATGGCCGGTGGGACAACGTCGGAAAACACCCGGGCGCCAAGCGAGCCGCCAAGCACCAGCAGCTCGATCTCGTCGGCGGGCGGCGTATAGGGAACATCTGAAAGGGCGGCGACGGCGGGGCGGATCGGGTTGCCGGTGACGATGGTCTTCACGCCGGCCGGCACCTTCGCCGTCTGCGCCATGCTGAGCGCCAGCACATCGCAGGCGCGGGCAAGGAACCGGTTGGCGCGCCCAAGCACCGCATTCTGCTCGTGCAGGATCAGCGCCGGCCGGCTGGGCAGCAGGCGCGCGGCGACGATCGGTGCGACCGACGGATAGCCACCGAAGCCGACGATGACGCTGGCATTCGTTCGGCCGAGGATTTTTCGCGCCTGCGCCACGCCCGCCGCCAGCGAAAATCCAGCGACCGTCGCCCGGGCGGCACCCCGGCCGGCGATCCCGGCGCCATGAATGACGAAGGTTTCGCGGCCGGCGAAAACTGGGCTGGCGAGGCTGCCGGAGCGCGCGTCGGTCATCAGCACGATGCGATTACCGCGCGCGATCAGTGCGCCGGCCAGCGCCTCGGCGGGGAAGAAATGCCCGCCGGTGCCGCCGGCGGCGATGACGATGGGGCGCACCGGACCACCCCTCATGGCGCGTCTCCATGATGGCGGCGGCGGGTCAGCGCCAGCAGCATGCCCATGCCAAGCGCCACCGCGAGCGCGGACGAGCCGCCATAGGAGATGAACGGCAGGGTCATGCCCTTGGTCGGGATCAGCGCGAGCGACGACGCCATGTTGACGAAGGCCTGCAAGCCGAAGCCGGCGACCAGCCCGGTACAGGCCAGCACGATGAACAGATCCTGCTCGCGCACGAGGCGCAAAAGGCCGCGCAGAACGATGAAGGCGAAGATGCCGAGGATGGCCAGGCAGATCAGCAGCCCGAACTCCTCGCCGGCGACGGCATAGACGAAGTCGGCATGGGCGTCGGGCAGATGGTCCTTGACGCTGCCCTCGCCAGGGCCGCGGCCGAGCAGCCCGCCATTGCCGAACGCCTCCAGCGCCATGGTTGGCTGGTAGGCGCTCTCGATCGTCGGGTGGAGAAATTTCTGCACCCGCATCTGGACATGCGGGAACAGCAGGTAAGCCGCTGCCGCGGCGCCGCCGAGGCCAAGCGTGCCGATGCCGACCAGGAAGACATTCAGCCCGCCGATATAGAGCTGGATGAAGAACACGGAGGTCACCACGGCCAACATGCCGATGTCGGGCTGCGACTTCAGCAGGAAGGCGATCACGGCGAAGATCGAGACGGCCATCGGGATGCCGTAGAAACGCGGGCTGCGGCGGCCCTCGCTGATCATCCAGGCGGCGACCACGGCGAAACAGGGCTTCAGGAACTCGCTCGGTTGCAGCGACATGCCGGGCAACGAGATCCAGCGCCTGGCTCCCTTGATCTCCATGCCGACGACCAGGGTCGCGGCGGTAAGTGCCAGCGCGACGATGCAGCCGGCCAGCGCCAGCCGGCGGATGCCGCGCGGCGACAGCAGCGACACGCAGACAACGACTCCACCGGCCAGAGCCAGGAAAACGACCTGCTTGAGGATGAAGATGTCGCGCGACTGGCCGATGCGCTCGGCGACCGCCGGGCTCGCCGCCAGCATCATGATGTAGCCGACGCCGATCAGCGTGCCGATGGCGCCGAGCGTCCAGCGGTCGACCGTCCACCACCAGCGGCCGAGGGTCGAGTTGTCGGCGCGCGAAAGACCCGGCATCAGGCGGCCCTCCCGCAGGACAGCGCGTGGACTATGTCCGAGAATTTATCGCCGCGCGCCTCAAAACCGGAAAACTGATCGAAGCTGGCACAGGCCGGCGACAGCAGCACGGTGTTCGCCGCAAGCGCCCGTGCTGCTTGCAGGGCGGCGGGAACGGCGTTCTCCAGCGTGCCGGCGACGCGGTGGCTGACGCCGTGCGCGGCCAAGGTCGCCGCCAGCGCCGGCGCGTCGCGGCCGATCAGCTCGGCATGGACGATGCGGGGGAAGAATTCGGCCAGCGCCTCGATGCCGCCGGACTTCGCCTGTCCGCCGGCGATCCAGACCAGCCGGTCGTAGCAGGCCAGCGCACGCGAAGCGGCATCGGCGTTGGTCGCCTTGCTGTCGTTGACGAAACTTGTTTCCCCGATGTTCCCGACCACCTGCTGGCGGTGCGCCAGGCCGGCGAACGAACGAACTGCCTTGGCAACGGTCGCCCGATCGACGCCCAAGGCAAGTGCCATCGCGGTTGCGGCGGCGACGTTCTGGGCGTTGTGCGTTCCGGGCAGTGCCGGCGCGTCGTCCATCGTCAGGATTTC